>CAXFCV010000001.1:0-6396 GCA_964000975.1 uncultured Rhodospirillaceae bacterium
GTGCCCATTAAAGAAGGCTTCTGCTGGCCCGCCTTTTTCTTCTCCTTGTTATGGAGCTTATGGCACCGCCTCTGGCTTGTAGCACTGGGGCTCGTTGCAGCTAACTTGGTAATCAGTGTTCTGGTGTTCAAAAGTGGCGCGAACGAGGCGGTGACCATCGTGGTCAGCTTTAGTATTGCCTTGATGCTTGGCTTCATGGGCAACGACTTTCGTCGCTCCAAGTTGGAATGGAGAGGGTTTACGGAACAGGGCCTTGTGCTAGATCGCACGGCCGAGGCCGCCGTGAGGCTGTATTTAGAAGCTCGGACGGGAGACTACTAAACCGTGGCACCTTCGGTCGCGATCATTGACTATGGTTCAGGTAACCTCAGGTCTGCCGCCAAGGCCTTAGAAAAGGCCGCGGGTGCGTTAAGTGGCACGGTCACCGTGACGAATGAACCATCGGAACTGGCGTCAGCAAGTCATATTGTGCTGCCGGGCGTCGGGGCCTTTCCAGATTGCCGGGAGGGGCTGGCCGCCGTTGATGGCATGATCGAAGCGCTAGTCGATGAGGTCTACGACCGCGGAAAACCATTTCTCGGAATATGTGTCGGCATGCAGTTGATGGCTGAACGCGGGCTGGAGCATGGTGAGACGCCGGGCTTCGGCTGGATTGCCGGCGACGTGGTACCCATAGCCCCGACGGATCCAACCCTAAAAATTCCCCATGTGGGTTGGAATAATTTGTCCTTCAGCACATGCCCGCACCCGGTCCTAGCCCGAATAAAAAACGGCGCACATTTCTATTTCGTCCATTCTTATCATTTGAATGCCCGCGACCCGGCCGAAATTCTTGCAGAGACCGATCATGGTGGACCGGTGACAGCCATTGTTGGCCGGGATAATATGATTGGAACCCAGTTTCACCCGGAGAAAAGCCAGCGTGCTGGGCTACAATTTATAGAGAGTTTTCTGGAGTGGCGGCCATGATTTTTTTCCCGGCAATTGATTTGAAAGACGGAAAATGTGTGCGCCTTTATCAAGGCAACATGGATCAAGCAACCGTCTTTGGGGACGACCCAGCGGCTCAGGCGAAGGTCTTCGAAGATGCCGGCTGTTCTTGGATACATGTAGTAGATTTGAATGGCGCTTTTGAGGGAAAACCGGTGAACGAAAAGGCCGTCAATAGTATCCTGAACGCGATTTCAATTCCGATAGAACTCGGTGGCGGCATACGGGATATGGCCACCGTGGATTTTTGGCTGGAGAGAGGCGTGCGGCGCATAATCCTTGGGACAGCTGCTCTCAAAGATCCGGGCCTGGTTAAAGAGGCGTGCAAAAAGCACCCGGGCCGCATTGCCGTGGGGGTCGATGCTCGGGGCGGCAAGGTCGCCGTTGAGGGATGGGCTGAAGTCTCCAAACTGGCCGCGATTGATCTCGTCAGGCAATTTGAAGATTCCGGGGTCGCCGCCATCATCTACACGGATATTGATCGGGACGGGGTCATGGAGGGCCCAAATGTTGAAGCAACCCTGAAGCTGGCGTGTGCCGTCTCCATCCCAGTGATTGCATCGGGCGGAGTGTCATCAATGGACGATCTCGAAGAACTCAAACTCTCAGGAAACGGCTTGCTGGAGGGTGCCATTTCAGGGCGGGCCATTTATGATGGTAAAATCGACCCGATGGAAGCCTCGGCGCTCCTAAAGGATCTCGGTTAACATGCTGAAAACCCGCATTATACCCTGCCTAGATGTAAACAACGGTCGCGTTGTCAAAGGTGTAAACTTTTTGGATTTGGTAGACGCGGGTGATCCTGTGGAACGGGCCACGCTCTATGACCGGATGGGAGCAGACGAGCTATGTTTTTTGGATATTACGGCGAGCC
Source organism: uncultured Rhodospirillaceae bacterium (assembly GCA_964000975.1). Taxonomy (GTDB): domain Bacteria; phylum Pseudomonadota; class Alphaproteobacteria; order Rhodospirillales; family UBA2165; genus TMED167. The sequence continues at coordinate 1,865 of CAXFCV010000001.1, forward strand.
ATGAGGGCCGGGACACCATATTTGACGTCGTCGCCCGCACGGCGGAGAAATGTTTTATGCCGGTCACTGTGGGCGGCGGCGTGCGGGCCCTGGAGGACATCCGGAAACTTCTGCTGGCCGGAGCTGATAAGGTCTCCATTAACACCGCCGCCATTCACAACCCAAGATTTGTGGAGGAAGCGGCCACCAAATTTGGCCGCCAATGCATTGTTGTCGCCATCGACGCGAAAAGAGTCGGCGACCATTTTGAGATTTTTACTCACGGTGGACGCCGGGAGACAGGCATCGACGCGGTCAACTGGGCCGGTCACATTGAAAGCCGAGGCGCTGGTGAAATTTTGCTCACCTCCATGAACAGGGATGGCACTAAAAGTGGCTTTGATCTCGAGTTGACACGAACGATTGCCGACTCCGTCTCGATTCCGGTGATCGCGTCGGGCGGCGTGGGCACCCTGGATCACCTTGTGGACGGAGTGATTAAGGGACACGCCAATGCGGTGTTAGCAGCTTCCATCTTTCATTTTGGAACCCATAGTATTGCTGAGGCGAAAACGCATATGAAGAACGCCGGGGTCGCCGTCCGACCCTCACCGGAGCTGGATCATGACTGAAAATTCAAAAATCCTAGATCGCATATACAGCGTCATTGAGAACCGCAAGGGCAACAATCCGGCATCATCTTACACCGCACATCTGTTGTCTCAGGGCATGCCCGAAATCGCTCGAAAATTAGGCGAAGAGGCGATCGAAACCATTACTGCAGCGCTGACGGCGGAGAACAAAAACATTGTCGCCGAAAGCGCGGACCTTTTGTTTCACCTACTTGTTTTGTGGTCAGAGAAAGGCATCACGCCCGAAGAAGTGTGGGCCGAGCTCGTTCGCCGGGAGGGCACCTCAGGTATCGAGGAGAAGGCAGCACGCCCCGCGAACCGCAGCGTTAAGGGAAGGTTAGACCATGACAAATTATGACACCGAGAACATCTTCGCTAAAATCCTCAGGCATGAGATCCCATGCACGAAGGTTTATGAAGACGAGTATGCCCTCGCGTTTGAAGACATTAATCCACAAGCGCCTCATCATGTTTTGGTAATCCCGAAAGGGCCCTATGTATCACTAGATGATTTTACAGCCACGGCCTCAACCGATGAGATTGCCGGCTTTATGCGTGCCGTCGGCGAAACCGCACGACGGTTAAATCTCGCTAACCCCGGATACCGGATCCTAGCCAATATTGGCCAGGACGGCATGCAAGAAGTACCTCACTTGCACATACATATTTTTGGCGGCACGCCCCTGGGCCCAATGCTCAAATCAGATCCGTAATACATGCTAGAAGCTTAAACCGACCGTTAATGCCTTTGGCCTAAGATGCAGAAAATATACCATCCGCGCCGATCGCGAATTCACTTCCCGGGGAAACCGGCTTATAGTTATAAAAAAGGTGAGAACAAAACAATGGCGGCTCATGGCTGACGAAGATATCCCGGACATCAATGAAAACGACGCAGCGGATCATAATATTGGGCCGTCCCTTGGTGCCGCCATCATCACCGGCTCCGACGATGGTGCACTCATGGATGTCAGCATCGAAATCGTGGCAGTGCTAGGAACGGCTGAACTCAAAATCAGCCAGATCCTGCAACTCGGCCGAGGCGCAGTTGTGGAATTAGAACGTCTTGTAGGGGAGCCTGTGGAGCTGCGGGCGGAGCGCCAACTGGTGGCGCGGGGCGAGGTTGTGGTTACTGATGATAAGCTTGCCGTCCAAATCACAGAAGTGGTCAAAAACCGGATTTAGCCCCGCACGCCAACCTACCCTTCGGTTCAACACCCCTGACGCAATCCATGATATAATCTGGTCATGAAATGCTACAATCAAAGAACGGCCTGATAAGTCGGGTCTTCCTCCAATATTTGCGACCCCGGCACGACACGATGATAAGTTAGCGCTTCTGCAATATACGTTAGAAGAATACCGATAATTCCAACAAGCTCTGGCGGCGACAGAATCAAGTGTGATTTTGTTCTATGCAACGCGGAAGTTTTTGCATGAGAAACCATATTTCTCAGTCCCGCATGTGATCGGTGTAAACACAGTTATCCGGGGGTTAGCGGTGAGTTTTGACATCTGGATGTTTGACCGCAGGCACCACAGCAGTCTAAACACCCAGATGATAGAAATTCCCTCGTCAAGTCGCACCATTGCCGCCGTGACCACCTTCCACGCAGCGGGGTACGCCCAATATGGAAAAAGGTTTTTGGAGACCTTTGACGCCTACTGGCCAGCAGAAGTGGCACTCCACGTTTATTGCGAAGATATCAAACCCGTTGAAACCAGTTCCCGTATTTTTAATTACAACCTTTTGGCTCAGATACCTCAGCTGGCGGCTTTCAAAGCCCGGCATAAAAATATTGATGCCCATAACGGTATTTCTGAGGATGGAGAATATGAATACCGCATGGATGCCGTGCGTTTCGCCCACAAGGTTTTCGCCCTGTCCCATTGTGCGCTCACAATCAAGAAGGACGCCGATGTTCTTTTTTGGATCGATGCAGACACTGTGACTTTCAATGACATACCAAAAAGCCTCTTTGACGAGGTCATGCCGGATGGGTGTTACACATCATATTTGGGTCGGGGAAAAACCTATCCTGAATGTGGGTTTGTAGGATATGACCTCAACCACCCAGCTCATGACGAATTCATGACCTTTTGGCGACAACTGTACCTGGATGATAGCTTGTTCGAACTGCCCGAATGGCACGATGGTTTTGTGTATGACCTGATCCGCAGGACTTTTGAGAACCAGGGTAAATTCAAAAGCCATGACATCGCTGGCGATGTGCGGCTCTCCGGCCATCCTTTCATTAACAGCGTTCTCGGTAACTTTATGGATCACCTCAAAGGCGATGAGCGGAAAGAGGCAGGCGCATCGTTTGCGGAAGATTATATCAAAACGTTATCCGATTAGAAATTAGTCCTCGCTCTCGAGAGCTCTCCTTTCGATCACATCCCAGATGTCGGCTTCTAGCTTGGAATCGTCGAATCGGTTTATTTCCTGCAGACAGGTTGGAGACGTTACATTGATCTCGGTCATATAATCGCCAATAACATCGATGCCAACGAAGATTAGCCCGCGTTCAGCGAGGGCCGGGCCAATTGCCTCGCAGATTTCGCGCTCCCGCTTGGTGAGCGCCGTTTGTTGCGCGGTACCGCCAACATGCAAATTTGACCGCGATTCACCATGCGCGGGAACCCGATTCAACGCGCCCGCTGGTTTGCCGTCAATCAGGATAATGCGCTTGTCGCCGTCCCGGACGGCAGGCTCGTAACGTTGCACGATGGTCGGTTCACGATACAGCTCCGTGAACAGCTCCAGAAGTGCGTTTAGGTTTTCGTCGCCGGGCCCAATATGAAATACACCTGCGCCACCATTGCCGAACAGTGGCTTGATAATAAGGTCCTTATGCTCGTCTCGGAATTCTAAAACCTGCTCCTTGCTCGAGGTGATTAGGGTCGGTGGCATGAGCTCCGGAAAATGGGTGATGAACAGCTTTTCCGGAGCATTGCGGACGCTCACCGGATCATTCACCACCAAGGTCTCCGGGTGCACATGCTCCAAGAGGTGAGTTGCAGTGATATAGGCCATATCAAATGGCGGGTCCTGGCGCATGAGCACAACATCTACGAGCGCAAGATCAATCCACTCCTGCGCGCCCAAGGTAGAGTGATTCCCAGTTTCCCGGCGCACCTGCAATGGCCGCGCACCCGCGATCACCCTGCCATTGTTAAGAACCAAGTCCTGCGGCAAATAGTGATAGAGGCAATGACCCCGCGCCTGGGCCTCCAAAGCCATTATAAAAGTGCTGTCGGCATCGATGTCGATGGCCTCAATGGGATCCATCTGAATGGCTACAATAAGACTCATAGACTGTCCCGTTATTTTTTTATTGTGGTGCCGTGAAGGCGCCCGACCTATTTTCCTCAAACTTAGGGTGTTTCGAAAGGTTTTTTCTTTAATCGGACGTGGCTGATCACATTAATCACATGTTTAATGGCGCTGGCATGGGCAATTACCGTGTTAAGCTCAGTCTTGTTCTGGGCGACACCAATGAGGTAAACGGTTCCTTTGACCGTTTCTACCACATAGTTAATTGCCATTATATCTGGATCAAACGTGAGGTTGGATTTTAGCTGCGTGGTGATCCACGCGTCCTTGGCAAAGTCGATCGCTGTTGCACTTCTATCCAACTGAATTTCGTTGATGACATCCCTAACGCCATTCACTTGCCAAGCAAGTCTCACGGCTTTGTCAGAGAGCTTGGTGTCCTTCGTCGCACCAGTAAGCATGACCCGGCCTTCATAAACTTCCACGCCGATAGCAGTGGTGAGTTTTAGGCCCGAATTAAAGAATTTCTGTAGGACAAGAGCTTCCACACGGATGTCCTCGGTCTTGCCCTTGATGCCCCGCTCTTGAACGGCAGCCACACCGAGCCCAGCGCCAGCGCCGACAACTGCGGTGCAACCGCTTAA
>CAXFCV010000002.1:0-10838 GCA_964000975.1 uncultured Rhodospirillaceae bacterium
ATAGTGGGCTGGCTCTCCTTGCCACCGAACCCGCCGCCCATGCGGCGCACCTCTACCGTGACCTGGTTGCTTGCGATTCCAAGAACATGCGCAACACCGTGCTGGACTTCAGTGGGATGCTGGGTCGAGGAATAGACAAGCATGTCATTATCTTCCCCCGGCAGGGCCAGAGCCACCTGACCCTCAAGATAAAAATGATCCTGCCCACCGCAAGATACTTTTCCAGATACCCTATTAACGGCCGCCTCGATGGCTCCATCAGGGTCTCCGCGCTCCATAATTTGTTCGGGAAACGTGTAGTGTTTATTAACCAGTGCCTCTTGAATTGACAGGACTGGTTCCAAGGGCTCATAGGCCACCCGCACGGCCTTTGCAGCTGCGAAGGCCATGTCGTAGGTTTCCGCCACGACGAGGGCAACCGGATGCCCCACATACTCGGCGGTGCCGGAGGCAAGAACTGGTTCGTCCGAGAAGACTGGTGCGATATCATTATGTCCCGGAATATCCTCAGCGGTCAGCACTGCGTGTACACCTGCCATAGCCAAGGCGCGGGCGCCGTCGATTGATATGACCCGAGCATGGGCGTGTGGACTGGTGACAAATAATGCTTCCAATGTACCCGGGACATTTGGCATATCGTCGATATAAATCGCCTTCCCGGTAACATGGCGGACGGCACTATCATGCTTAACCTTTGCGTGCGCGGCACCCCGAATGTCGACTGTGTCCCCGCCGCCCGTCATCTCTGGCCTCTCTCTGCGCCGTTTCGATGCGGGCCCTTTCCTACCCCCTGTCTGGACAATGGATGGCGCTGGTTCTTCCAGATGGGTGTCATGCCGCCACCACGTCGGTTAGATCTTCAAATTCTGAGAGATCACGGTAAAGGCGAACAAACAGGTTTTCGGCTACGCGAAGTCTGTAAGCCTGGCTCGCTCGGTGATCGGAAAGGGGCATAAAATCCTCTGCGACAGCTGCTGCAACCGCCAGTGCAGTCTCTTCCGTCCAATCTTTCCCAGCGAGGGCAGCCTCCGATGCGGATGCTCTTTTTGGCGTCGCCGCCATGCCGCCGAAGGCCACTCGAATGCTTGCCACCTTGTTATCCGATATACCAACCCGGTACGCTCCAATGACAGAGGAAATATCCTGATCGTAGCGTTTGGAAATCTTGTAAGCCCGAAACGCCTGGCCACTTGAGAGCTTGGGAATGTGGATGGCTTTAATGAATTCGCTGGGTCCAAGACAGGTCTCTCTGTACCCGATGAAAAAATCTTCCAGCGGCACAGACCGCTCCCCAGACAGAGAATGGAGAATTACCGTGGCATCTAGGGCAATAAGACACGGTGAGGTATCGCCAATGGGAGACGCCGTGCCAATATTTCCGCCAAAGGTGCCCATATTCCGGATCTGGCGGGAACCAATTCGAGTGATGAGAGTAGCGAGAGACGGATAGAGCCGCTTAATGTAAGGTAGCGCGCGCGTGTAGGTCACCGCAGCCCCTAGTTCCAGATAATCATCCGTTTCCGTAATCTCTAAAAGTTCCTCAACATGCACAGTGGAAATAATCTCCGGCAATGGCTGGCGCTCTTTACTGGTCAAAATACCTAGATCTGTGCCACCTGCTAGCAGGTGGGCCGAGGGATGCGCCGCTCGCAACGCAGCTAGGTCCTCCAGACTGGTCGGCGCGCGAAACCTCTGGTTTTCCGTTGCATAGCTGCTTGAGGGCACTATAGCGGCGCGGGCGCCTACCACATCAGGTGTTGCATTCCCACAGGCCTTTTTTGCCGCCGCAACAATAGGGGTATAGCCCGTGCACCTGCAGAGATTGCCTGCCAATGCCTCATGAATTACCTCATCCGTCGGTTCTTCGCCTCCTTGGCGTAACGCGTAGAGCGCCATGATAAACCCCGGTGTACAGAAGCCGCATTGGGTGCCGTCGGTTTCCACCATGGCCGCCTGCACCGGATCGAGTGTATCAGCATCCGCTATCCCCTCCACCGTGACAACGTTAGCACCATCAAGTTGTGGCAGCATCAGTAAACATGAATTCACCGCTTCATAAATGGCAGTACCGCTCTCGTCCTCACGAGCCAGCACGATGGTACAAGCTCCACAGTCACCCTCTGCGCAGCCCTCCTTGGTGCCGGTTTTACCCTTATGCTGACGAAGGTAATCGAGTACAGAGGTCGTCGGTGGAAGGCCATCTTCCACACATAGGACACCATTTAGGTTAAATTGGACTGGCATTTAGATCTTTATCTCTCTCTGAAGTCTATTCCCTACTCAGGACCTGGTTTTCGTCTCCGATTATTTGAGATTGATCAAAAACGGGATGGTTGTTTTCCTACTCCGACTCGCCATCGGGCATTCCAGCTCTAATCCATACGCCCAGCAGGTCGCGCTCTTCACGCGTCATTTTCGATTGATTTCCCAATGGCATGGCCCGGGTCAGGACGGATTGCTGAAGAATCTTCGCGCTGTACTTGCGGAGATCATCAATCGTTTCCAGGTGCACCCCGCCAGGCGCCTCATCAAAATCTGGATCCGACGGTCGGGCCGCGTGGCAGGTGGCGCAATGGGTCTGCGAAATCGCCAAAACAACCGAGGGGTCGGGAACCGTCACGTCCTGACGGGAACCAGCTGCAGGATCATGGCTAACAAACAAGATAAGTCCTGCCATGAATGTGGCGGCGGCAGGCCATTGCCATTTCAGAGCGTTCCCGTTCCGGCCCGCATTTTTTTTGTTGAAATAGTCTCGGATAATACCGCCTACAACAAGAATCAGTGCCACCACCACCCAGCTTTGTTCGTGGCTAAAAATCATCGGAAAATGCGTACTTATCATCATCAGCAAGACAGGTAACGTGAGATAATTATTATGAGTGGAACGCTGTTTAGCCTCTTGGCCCAACCTGGCCTCAGGTTTACGCCCAGCAATCAGGTCGGCCACGACAATCTTTTGATTTGGAATAATAATGAAGAAAACATTGGCCACCATGATCGTTCCGACAACAGCGCCAACATGAACAAAGGCAGCCCGGCCGCTGAATACATTTGTTGTTCCAACAGCCACGAGCAAAATTAACGCAAAAACCGCTACTGAGAGCAACCAGTCATGCTTAATTAGAAGTGGGAGGCGGCATAATATATCATAGACGATCCATCCTCCCGACAAAAAACCTATACTCAACACGATGGCCTCAAATTGAGTGAGGTCGGCAATTTCAGGATCTATCAGATAAGCATCAGCACCCCAATAATAAATGACACTCATGAGTGCGAAGCCAGAGAGAAACGTGAAGTAAGCCTCGTATTTAAACCAGTGCAGCTCCTCTGGCATTTCGGCCGGCGCTACGGTGTATTTCTGCATTAAGTAGAAACCACCACCATGGACATTCCAGGCCTCGCCTCCGACACCCGGCGGCAGCTCGCGCCGTTTACGAAGGGAGAGATCAAGGAAGATAAAATAGAAAGATGAGCCAATCCAAGCAATGCCCGCAATCACGTGCAACCATCTAAAAATTAGGTTTAACCAATCCGCAAACGCGATATCCATCTCTCGACCTCGATTGATGTGTGCTCAATAGATACCAGCTTCAGCCAATCATATCAGCACTAATAATTACCCCCGACCATGTATCATGGCCGGGGGCATATCAAGGTGAGATCTGTATCGTTTTTTTAATTTATGCGTCTGATTCTTCCGGCATAAACGCGTTCAAAATAGCTGCGATAATACCAGACACAACAATACCGGAAACAAATAACGGCACTGACCACGACGCAAACTGATCAGCTGGGATTGGCCCAAAACCGGCCACACGCGCAAATTGATCAACCTGCCACAGACCAAGACCAAGACCGAGCGATACTGCTACGATGAGCATATTACGCGAGTTGAATCCTGCTTGAGCCACCAACTTCATTCCCGCTGAAGCAATCATGCCGAACATCACTACTGTCGCGCCACCAAGCACAGGTTGAGGCAAAGCCGCGACAACAGCCGCTAGTTTGGGCACAAGGCCGGCAAGTATGAGGAAAATCGCACCTATGGTAACCACATGCCGGCTCATTACCTTGGTATAGGAGACAAGACCCACGTTTTGACTGTAAGACGTGTTCGGGAGACCGCCAAAAAGAGCTACCACCGCAGAACCAAGTCCATCGGCCATAATACCGCCTTTAAGCTCCTTGTCTGTCGCTTCCCGGTTTGCACCGCCCATGGTTATACCTGAGATATCGCCCACAGTCTCGATGGTAGTGATGAAAGCCATGATTATCATCAAACCCATCAGCCCAATCGCCGCAGAACTCGTGAAATCGAGACCAAAATGTGTGCCCGGGAGGCCGATCCAGTCGGCTGCCCCAATAGCTTCCACTTTCTTTGGATTTACCATGCCAAGGGGAATAGCCACTAAGTAGCCAATACACAGACCAATAAAGATCGAGGCCGCAGACCAAATTCCCTTACCATAACGACGAAGAAGCAGGGTCACGATAATGACAAAGAGCGCCATCAGCCAGTTACTGGCATCCCCAAATCCAATTTTCTCGCAGAAAGCTGCAGGATAGGCACCGCATCCCGCTGAATACTTAACTCCTACCGGAATTAGCGTGAAACCGATGGTCATAACAACAATTCCTGAGACCAGCGGTGGAATGAATTTCCGGATTTGCGGAATAAAATATCCAAGAATCATTTGGAATATTCCGCCAACGATGGACGCTCCGAAAACAGCAGCGAGGCTTGCCCCTCCCTTTAGCGCAGCAGTCAAGATGCCGACATAAGCAAAACTTGTTCCTTGAACAACCGGCAAGCGGGATCCGATCGGCCCAATACCAACGGTTTGAATTAGCGTCGCTACCCCTGCAGCAAGAAGAGCTATCTGGATCAGGACGGTTATATATTGCGGCCCGGCCGCCAGAGCGATAAGCAACGGCACAGTAATATTACCCGCGAACATAGCTAACACATGCTGAATTCCCAGCGGTATCGCTTGTCCCACGGGTGGTGTGTAATCGACATCGGCCAGTTGAGCCGAGGTCGCAGTATCTTGGTCATTCATCATAATCCCCATTTCTATTAAACTTGCGAAATTTCGTTTGTGAAATCCCACATCATTGCGCGCAGGTTCAGTTATTTGCTCCCCGGTATACTCTAATAAGCTAACTTCCCCGGTATGTTGAATAGCTGTAGGGCGAAATAAGCAGAGGCACGTGGTAATGGTCGTCGGACCGGGCGATACCAAACCGGACTGGGACAACATCTAAAAACGCGGGATCTTCCAATCCGAAATTGATGGCGCGAAAGTAATCTCCTGCGTGGAAGTCAAGTTGATAGATGCCTTTGATGAAGTTTTCGCCTTTTAACAAATGTTTGTCACATCGCCCATCGTCATTTGTCACGGCATCGGTGACAAGATCACGACCTTTAACTGAAAGTCGAAAAAGCTCAATGTGCAAACCGCCGGCAGGCGACCCATGAGTCATATCTAGAACGTGAGTGGTTAAAAATCCCATACCAAACAGACTAGGCCTAACTGTTATTCACTTAAAAAAGGGCAAAATGCTCACTGCTACGGTTGTGAGTAGGCTCGCTCAATTGCCACAATTCAAGCAATAATAAATCTCTTATTCGAATTAAATTTCCCAATTCTAAGGTGATAGGCGGATAACAAGTTATATAAACTTGTCAGTTGGGGAAAATACTTGCAAAGCCCCCATTACTATAAAAATGTTGATTCAATTTTTGTTAAATCACTTAGTTAAGAAACCACTTTAAGAAAATATCTCGGCAGATCTCTGAAATTTTTATTATGACCGAGTCTATTGTCAAATATTGAGATCCAGCTGAGGAAAAACTCTGCGTGATTACTTAAGTGACATGGGTAGCCGCATTCAATATTTTTGGTACCAAGCAGAGCCTGATTCGCGGCATTCTCCAGCTCTCTGCTTATGATAAATTTGGCGCCCAGTAGTCTATTTGGGATACCGCATTCTTTTGACGTTGTGCAGTTAACGAGAACAAAATCTTACCGTATGCCCAGTGATAAGGAAGGATTTTGAAATCGACGAAGCTATTCCTGCTATACGGGAATGGGGGCTGATGGGTGGGTAGACCGTGTATAGTGAAGAGAGACGTCCTCAGATAAATGCGAAATGAGATCGAACTGTGATTTGACCCACTTTAACAGAAAAACTCACTTTATTGCTGTGTGTGTAAGTATTTTAAGTTACAGAATAAGCGCTTAAAAACATCAAAGAAAGAGACTGACACATGACAGATGCGGTTTATCCTAGAGATTTGCATGGCTATGGTGCCAATCCTCCGCAGGCAAACTGGCCCGGCGGTGCACGCGTCGCATTGCAGTTCGTTATCAATTATGAAGAGGGTGGCGAGAATTGCATTCTACATGGGGATAAGGCCTCCGAGGCTTTTCTCTCAGAGATGATTGGCGCGGACGCTCGCGAAGGGGTGCGTCACATGAGCATGGAAAGCTTCTATGAATACGGTAGCCGAGTGGGCGTATGGCGCCTGTTCAACCTCTTTAAATCCCGGGGAATTCCTATCACTATTTTCGGGGTCGCCATGGCTATGGAGCGTCATCCCGAGGTAATTGAAGCCGCCCTAAAAAATGATTTCGAATTCTGCTCTCACGGCTGGCGCTGGATTGATTATCAATACGTACCAGAGGACATAGAACGTGAGCACATGCAAAAGGCAATAGAAATTCATACCGCCGTCACTGGTGACCGTCCATTGGGCTGGTACACGGGCCGCACAAGTCCAAATACTCGAAAACTGGTAGTGGAAGAAGGTGGATTTCTATATGACGCCGATGATTACAATGATGAACTACCATACTGGACTGTCGTCGGCGGCCAGGAGCACCTGGTGGTGCCCTACAGTTTAGACGCCAATGACATGCGGTTTGCGGCAGCGCAGGGATTTAATGCAGGGGATCAATTTTATAACTACTTAAAAGACAGCTTTGACACGTTGTACGAAGAAGGTGCGGAAATACCCCGCATCATGTCCGTCGGGTTGCATTGCCGAGTCATCGGCCGGCCCGGCCGGTTCGCGTCCCTCAAGAATTTTGTCGACTACGCCCTCTCTCACCAAGACGTTTGGTTTTGCCGTCGCATCGACATCGCGCGGCATTGGCGGGAATATCATCCATTTGGCGCCGCATGATCCATAAATATCAACATAACATTCCAAGCCGTTTGGCCAAAAACGACTTTGTAGCTGTCTTTGGCGGCGTATACGAACATTCTGCTTGGATGGCAGAAGACGTGTGGGAGATGGGGCCGGGCTCTGGGTTTACCTCAGACTGGGACACAGCAGACGCCCTCCTTGCAGATTTTCGGGCCGTCCTGGACCATGCAGGCGACGACGCCAAACGCACACTCTTATGCGCTCACCCTGACCTCGCAGGCAAACTAGCTATCGCCGACAAACTCACGTCGGAATCCTCCGCAGAGCAGGCGAGTGCTGATCTTGGCAATTGCACGCCAGAGGAGTTTGACGCCTTCCAGACTTTAAACAAAAGCTATAAAAAAAAATTCGGCTTCCCTTTCATCCTAGCGGTCCGCGGCTATCATAGAACAGAAATTCTGGAAATTTTCCGCCAAAGGATCAACAATAACCGGGAGACCGAGTTTAGAATTGCGCTGGAGCAAGTGCACCGAATCGCACTCCTGCGGCTCGAGGACATAACCTAAAAACCCCAAGAAGGAACAACAAACGTGTCCAATACAGATCCCTCCGCCACTCTTCCATGGTTTGCAGAGAACGGCGTGAATTTAGCCTCACCAAAGCTCGGGGCCACGGTCCTTTATGCTACCGACGAATTTTTTGCTTCCAAGGAGCGGCTGATTCAAGACGCGGATCCGGTGTTCATTCCAGACAAGTATGACGACAATGGCAAATGGATGGATGGATGGGAGTCCCGGCGCCGACGGGTTCCTGGCCACGACCACTGCATCCTCCGGCTAGGGGCGCAGGGCATTATCGACGGCGTAAATATTGATACCTCTCACTTCACTGGGAACCACCCGCCTCATGCTTCCTTGGAGGGCTGTTTGTCAGAAACCAACCCAGACGAGACAACGGAATGGGCCGAGATTGTTCCAAAGAGAGCCCTCGACGCGGATTCCCATAACTTCGTCGAGGTTGCATCTAGCAAGCACTTCAATCATTTGCGGCTTCACATTTACCCGGACGGCGGCGTTGCCCGGCTACGCGTTTATGGCCAGCCGCAAAGCGCCTGGCAGCGCCAAGATCCCGACGGCGTGCACGAACTTTCCGCTATAACAAACGGTGGACAAATTATTGGATACAACGACGCCCACTACGGCAACCCTTGGGTTATTTTGGCGCCGGGCCGGGGCACTGACATGGGCGACGGCTGGGAAACCCGGCGCCGTCGGGAGCCCGGCAATGACTGGATTGTCGTCGCTTTAGGTGCAAGGGGTGTGGTTGAGCGCCTCGAAATTGATACGGCGCACTTTAAGGGAAATTATCCGGACCGCTGCTCTGTCGAAGCTGTCAAACTCACAGACCAAGGCAATACGAAGCTGTTGGAAAACGCCACGGACTGGCAGCCGCTGATGGGCGAGCAAAAACTGGAAATGGACCGCATCCACACCTTCGAAGGCGACGTTATAAACGCAATTGGACCCGTCACACATCTCAGGCTATCGATTTACCCGGATGGGGGCGTGAGCCGCTTTCGGGCCTTTGGAAAACTCGATCAAGTTTAGGATCAACTATGCTACTTGATCTCGATATTCACCCGCTAACGCGGGAGACATTCAGGCCCTTTGGTGATGTGATTACAACACGCGGCGCGGAGACTATTACCATCAATGAGGGGACCACACAACGCTTTCACAATCTAGCAAAAGTGGACGTGACAGACGAGGACGGCGCGACGCTGCTCAATATCTTTCGCGGCCAACCGCGCGCACGACCCATCCAGATCCGAATGATGGAACGCCACCCTTTGGGCTCTCAAGCTTTCTATCCCCTTGAGCCTCGCCCATACCTGATTGTGACGGCGAGGACGGAAGGCCCGCCAACGCCTGCAGATTTACACGCCTTTTGGGCCGACGGGACACAAGGAATTAACTACGCCAAAGGCATCTGGCATCATCCATTACTGGTGCTTGAACCAGATCACGATTTCATGGTTATCGATCGTGGCGGACCTGGCAACAATCTCCAGGAACACTGGTTTCCGGAAGCCGAAGGCAGGGCTCAGTTGACGCTCTAACAGGCGCCGAATTTCTCGAAAATTCCAGCCGATCCCGGAAGGTCAACGGCACCTCATCCAAAAAAGGGTGCGTGCCGACGCGGGACTAAATTGCTAGATTAACGCCCATGAGATCCACCCTTAAAACCCCCGTTCTGATTGTTGGCGGCGGCCCCGTGGGCATGAATCTGGCCCTTAATCTGGCTTACTGGAACACACCGTGTCTGCTCGTCAATGACCAACCAGCTACACCAAATCATCCCCAGGGAAACTCTCATAACGCGCGGACCATGGAGCATTACCGGCGATTAGGGTTGGCGGAAGAGGTGCGCGCCGTTGGCCTACCCCCAGACCATTGCGGCGACGCCATCTGTGTCACCCGCATCAATGGCTACGAGATGGGGCGCATCATGCTGCCCACCAATCGCGAACGGGTCACTTCTGGGTTCTTGGAACTTGACCTCACGCCCGAACCCAATCACCGGGCATCTCAGATGTTCGTGGAGGCCGTCCTTAAACGTCACAGCGATGCCCATCCGCTCATAGATGTGCGATTCGGCTGGAGCATGCTTTCATTTGAACAAGATAAAAATGGTGTCCGGGCAGAGATCGAAAACCTCACAACCGGCGATAAGATAGCGGTTGAAGCTGACCATCTGATCGGCTGCGACGGGGGCCAAGGTAACGTCCGTAAAAGCCTAGGAATTCAGTATACGGGGAAAAGTGGACGCGAAGTGGACTTCATGATGGGGCAAATGCTCTCAATCTATTTCCGGGCACCGGCGCTGTACGATATTATGCAAACAGACGCGCCCTGGCAGTTTCACTGCGTAAACGAAGACGGCCGCACTTCCGTAGTAGGGCTGGATGGGGAGGGCAACTTTCTCTCCTGGGCCAAGCTGCCGGCAGGCGCAGAACCTCTCAGCATTGACCCGAAACCAATACTCCGTGCAGCGGTAGGGGAAGACCTCCCGATTGACATCATTTCCTCCAAACCCTGGACAGCCGGTCTGTCACTGGTCGCCGACCGATATGGCAAAAACAGGGTGTGGCTCGCCGGTGATGCCTGCCACCTTTTCACGCCAACGGGGGGCTTTGGCATGAACACAGGTGTGGATGATACAGCTAACCTGGCTTGGAAGCTAGCCGCCCTTCACCAGGGTTGGGGCGGCCCGCGCCTCCTGGCCAATTACGAGGAGGAACGCCGGCCCATTGCCATCCGCAATCTCGCGCAATCCTATGCTCTGGCCGAAATTAAGTCCGCCATCAACGTACCAGGAGGCCTGGAAGAGGACAGCCCTGGCGGCGCCGCCAAACGCCGCGCCTATGGTGCGCGGTTCATGTCCGATCTAGCGGAAGAATATGGGTGCATAGGTATTCAGCTTGGCGCCCAGTATACGGGATCTTCGACTGTAGTGAACGACGGCAGCAAACCGCCGGATGATGACCCTTATGTGTTTACGCCAAGTGCTACACCAGGCTGCCGTGCGCCCCACGCCTGGCTCTCTGAAAATCAGAGGCAAGAGGGCAGTGCCCTATTCGATCATTTTGGCAAAGGTTTTACGCTCCTAAAGTTTAACGAGA
>CAXFCV010000003.1:0-2693 GCA_964000975.1 uncultured Rhodospirillaceae bacterium
GAATTTCCAACGGCTGGTTGGCGGATCCGGGCTTTGGATCAGGCCGCCCCGGGTCTGCAGCGCTTCATGGACCGGATCACACTGTTCCTGAGTTTTGTCGGGCTGACCACGTTGCTAGTGGGCGGCGTTGGGGTCAGTAATGCGGTGGAGAGTTATTTGGACGGCAAGGTTCGCACCATCGCTACATTAAAATGTCTGGGTGCACCGAGCGTCCTCATTTTTCGTATTTATTTCTTCCAAATTCTGGTTCTGGCTGGAGGCGGTATTCTGATTGGCCTCATAATGGGTGGTATGCTTCCTGCTGTGGGGGCTTGGGCGCTACAGGGTCAATTACCTGTCGATATCCAAGTGGGCATCTTTCCAATGTCGTTGATTATCGCCGCAGTATTCGGTTTTTTGGTTGCGTTCACGTTTGCTCTCTGGCCCTTGGCCAGGGCCCGATCAATTCCGGCTGCGAGTCTGTTTCGTGATAAGGTCACGCCCGGCAAACACCGTCCCGGCTGGAGCTATGTCGTTCTTATGATCACCGGTGGTTTGGCCCTCTCGGCACTTACCATTGGGACGGCGACCGACAGCTGGTTTGCTCTTTGGTTTGTGGTCGGCGCGTCGGCTTCTCTGGCGCTTTTGAGAGTTTCCGCGGCGTTGCTGAAACAGCTTGCCCGTCGCATTCATGCCGCCAGGTGGACGGAATTGCGGCTGGCGGTGGCTAACCTCCATCGGCCAGGCGCCTCTACCAATTCCGTTGTTTTGTCTCTGGGTCTTGGCCTCGCGGTCCTTGTGGCGATCAGCCTGATCGAGAGCAATCTCAGCCGTCAAGTGGATGAGCGGTTGCCTGAGATGGCACCAGCCTTCTTCTTTATTGATATCCAGCCCCATCAAGTTGCGGCATTCGATAAAACTCTGGCCGGATTCGACGGCACCGGTGCTTACCGCAGGGTCGCGAGTTTGCGCGGCCGAATTGTGAAAATCGCTGGACAGCCGGTCGATCAGGTGACCATTGCAGCAGGTTCGCAGTGGGCAGTTCGCGGGGACCGGGCGCTCACCTATGCCGTCGCCCCTTCCGAGGGCACGCGTATTGTGTCTGGTGACTGGTGGCCTGCAGATTACAGCGGGCCGCCTCGGATCTCCCTGGATTCCCAGATCGCCAGGGATTTTGGTGTGGGGGTTGGGGACACACTAACCTTAAATATTCTGGGCCGCGAGATAGAAGCGGAAATCGGCAGCCTGCGCGCCATTGACTGGCGGTCCATCCGCTTTGATTTTGCTATTATTTTTGCTCCGGGCACGCTCGAGAACGCGCCACATAGTCATATTGCCGCTCTGCAAGCGCCGGAGCCGATGGAAGATAGAATCGAAGATGCGGTGGCCTCGCAATTTAATAACATTTCCATCATTCGTGTGCGCGAGGCCTTGCAGTCTGCGTCAAACATTCTTGCGGGGATCGGTGCGGCTGTCCGAGCGACGGCAGCGGTTACGATCACAGGGGGGATTCTCGTGCTCGCGGGCGCCGTTGCCGCAGGCCGCCGCCGTCGTGTCTATGACGCTGTAGTATTCAAAGTATTGGGCGCCACCCGGGCTACGGTGTTGAGGGCTTTTCTGTTGGAGTATGGCCTCTTGGGTGCGGCCACTGGTGTGATTGCGGCGCTGATTGGGTCATTGACGGCTTGGGCGGTGGTTGTGCTTGTGATGGACATGGCCTGGCATTTTGATGCCGTGGCCGTCGGCGTCACTATTCTAGTTTGCCTTATTGCGACTCTTGCCATCGGTTTTGCGGGTACGTGGCACGCCTTGGGCCAAAAAGCGGCGCCGCTTCTTAGAAATGAATAGGCGGTTTGGGTGGAAAGTTTGTTATCGGAAGTGCAGATAAATTAATCGTGAGAATGTTCCAAAACCTGCCTGAAACCCTTGATCTAAAACTCAAACCTGCCATATTACGAGAGGCGTAGGCGATTTATGAAATCGGATATAAGAATTAATCGCCTCGCGAACTGAAAGTGTATTCTAGAGTGTTACACGGAGAAAAAAACATGTCTGATGATCTGAGATATATGACACGGACCCAGGCGGACGCCGCCGACATTGACGTCGGACTCCGCCAGTATATGCTTCGGGTCTACAACTATATGGCGTCCGGTGTTGCCCTGACGGGCATCATTTCAGCCCTCGTGTCAAGCAGCCCGCAGCTGATGCAGGCAATTTTTGGTGGGCCCCTGAAATGGGTCTTTTTCATTGGCATTCTAGGACTTGGCTTCATGGCACCGCGGATCATTATGTCAAAGAGTATAGTCGCAGCTCAGGGGGCATTTTGGGTCTACGCTGGCATGTTCGGTGCGCTTATGGCGCCGTATTTTCTCGTTTATACCAGCACCAGTATCGTACGGGTCTTTTTCATCACGGCAGCTGCTTTCGCCGGCCTTAGCCTTTTTGGATACGTGACGAAGAGGAATTTGAGTGGTATGGGTGCATTTATGGTCATGGGTACCTGGGGCCTTTTGATCGCTATTGTCGTGAATATTTTCTTGCAATCGCCGATTTTGCAGATGACCTATTCGGCGATCGGCGTGCTGATATTCTCTGGCTTGACTGCGTACGAAACTCAGCAGATCAAAAACTTGTATTACGAAGGGGACAGCAGCGATACTGCTACGAGGAAAGCTATAATGGGTGCCCTGCAGCTTTATGGCTCTTTCGTC
>CAXFCV010000004.1:0-5783 GCA_964000975.1 uncultured Rhodospirillaceae bacterium
ACCTCAACTTTGGCTCCGGAAGCACAGGCGAACAGACCGTGCTGGTCATCGTCCTCACTCACCGACAAACCAAAGTCCCTCCAAAACCTTTTGCACTGGTCCAGATCTTCCACGCCATACACCAGTTTTTCAATTCCGATTAAATTCATGCTTGCTCCCCTATTGTTAGCCGTTCGACTAAGAACCGAATGGCAAGGTTAGTCTGTTCGGGAGTGGCCGCAGTGTGGGGACCTTCATGCATCATAAAACGCTTATCTTCGCTTGGGAGGGCGTGATAAATTTCAAGCCCTCCCTCCAAGGTAAAAAAGCTATCCTCTGATTTATGCAGAAATAATACGGGACATTTGACAAACCTGGCCCGCTCAACAAGCACGGCACTATTAGGGTAATTCGCGCCCCACATCCCCAGAACGGCTGCGTCAATACGAGTATCAGCGGCGGCGAAGGGCAGGCCATATGCTGTTCCCATGGAAAGTCCAAAATAGCCGATAGGGATGCCCTTTAGTTCAGACAGGGTAAGAAGCGCCGTCAGAGATATTTGCCAATCCGCAACCATATTTTCGATGCCGTTTGCCGGGCTTTTCCAAAGATCAAGAAAGGCCGTTTGCCGGGCGCTTGGATCAGTTGCCTCATGCGATGACATCTCAAGCCCTCGGGAACCGTGAATTGGCCCGTCAATCGCCGCGGCCGCCAAATTGTTGTTTTCAACCAATCCCGCGATAAAGTCGAGGGTGCTCTCGTCACGCTTATGCCGTGAACCACCATGTCCCACCAGTATCAGCGCCTCAGCCCCCCCCTCGGCTGGCAACCATAATGCACCTGGCACGGCTCGCCCCTGATGCTGTATAATAAAATCTCGGGTCTTTGCGTGGCCGGTGTCTGACGCCACGTCGGCCCATTGGATCTGCTTCATGATGCGGTTCACCACCCAGTCTAAACGGCAGTCGAATCCTCAATGCCAGCGGTAAACTCGTATCCGAGGTTTTGCAACTCGTGAATGACCGTATCACCGAATTTTTCACGTAACTCCTCACCCAGCTTGGGCGCGAACTCCACATCCCGCAATTTATCCTCATTTCCTTGTAGAATGACGTATAGCAAGCCCGTTTCATCGCTGATGTTTTCGAAACGGCGCATGACACCGGGCGGGACGGAGATGGTGTCAAAAAGATTAAGCTCAATACTATGCTGTCCCTCATCGCCCCATTCGATCCGAAAGCGGCCTTTTATGCAGGTGAATGTCTCCGTTGAACGCTGGTGCACATGAAGGCCTGGCCCATTTCCAGCGTCACATTCGGCCATCACGACGACAAAATTCTCGGGTCCCGGGATTGGGCCGCCATCGCCCTCGACACTCCAAGGCGTGTTCTTTGCGTTAGGATCGGCAATAACAGTTTTGGTCGACCGTGCCGTCATCATCTCACGAGCTTCGCTTGGGATCTTGGCACTCGTCTTGTCCTTGTTGGGCACAAGATCATTGAAACGCATGATGTGGCGCTCCATCTCTTGGGGGGTCATATCAATGGTTTTCATGAGCCTTCCTATTTATTCTCTCTTCATCGTATGGAGGGTAATCCAGTCAACGACGGCTGGCCACCCCGCTCGTGGGATAAGTTAATCCTCGCTCTTGATATGAGAGCTAGATCACGAAGATAGGCAAAAAAGTGCACCTGACTGGAAATTCAGAGAGCCTTGTCTTGCTAAGCCGACCGACGTGACTATATTTCGCCAAATCACGCCAACATACGATCACCCCTGACATAGAGACTTTATTGAAATGGACATTCGCAATATTGCGATCATCGCCCACGTGGACCATGGTAAAACGACGCTGGTCGACTGCTTGCTTCGTCAATCCGGACTATTCAGGGACAACCAGCAAGTGGCAGAAAGAGCCATGGACTCCAACGATCTTGAACGGGAGCGTGGCATAACCATCTTAGCCAAATGCACCTCGGTTGATTGGAAAGGAACCCGGATAAACATCATAGATACTCCGGGCCACGCAGACTTTGGCGGCGAGGTGGAGCGTATTCTATCTATGGTAGACGGTGTTGTGGTCTTGGTAGATGCAGCAGAAGGTCCCATGCCTCAGACAAAGTTCGTTCTAACCAAGGCTCTTCGGCTAAGCCTCAAACCCATTGTGCTGATCAATAAGGTCGACCGAAGCGACCAACGCGCCTACGCAGTGCTTGACGAGGTCTTTGATCTTTTTGCGGCGCTGGAGGCGAATGACGAGCAGTTGGATTTCCCAACACTTTTCTCATCAGCTAAAAACGGCTGGGTTGCAGACGCCCCCGACGGCCCCCAAGACGATATGGCGCCGCTATTTGACCTTATCGTGAGGCATGTGCCAGGGCCGAAGATCGACCCTGGTGGGCCGTTCCAACTTCTCGCCACTACACTTGAGGCAGATCCGTATTTGGGCCGGGTACTGACGGGACGGATCGCATCCGGTGTGATCAAACAGAACACGACCATTCAGGCCCTGAGCCGAGAGGGTGAAAAACTGGAAGAAACCCGGATTACCAAGCTGCTGAGCTTCCGCGGTCTCGACCGCGTGCCCGTTGATGAAGCGCATGCCGGTGATATCGTCGCCATCGCCGGTTTCCAGTCCGCCACAGTGGCAGACACCCTCTGTGACAAATCAGTTAATGAGCCCTTGGACTCTCAGCCCATTGATCCTCCGACCCTTGCCATGACCTTTTCCATCAATGACTCGCCCCTCGCTGGCACGGAGGGCGACAAGGTCACCTCTCGCGTGATCTGGGACCGGTTAACGCAAGAGGCGGAGGGAAATGTGGCGCTTAAGATTCGCCGGACCGAAGACCTCAATACCTTTGAAGTTGCTGGACGGGGCGAACTACAACTGGCTGTTCTCATTGAAACTATGCGCCGAGAGGGATTTGAACTCTCCATCAGCCGGCCTCGCGTAGTTTATCAGGAGGACTCAGAAACCCAGGAGCGCCTGGAACCCATTGAGGAAGTCGTCATCGACGTGGATGAAGAGCATTCCGGCACAGTCGTGAAGAAACTCTCAGCCCGAAAAGGAGATCTTATCGAAATGCGTCCCGCTGGGGCGGCCAAACAACGTCTCGTCTTTCACACTCCCTCACGCTCCCTCATTGGATATCATGGGGAATTTATGACAGACACACGGGGCACCGGCGTTATGAACCGGCTATTTCACGGCTATGCACCCTATAAAGGGGCTATCGGCGGGCGACGGAACGGTGCCATGATTTCGATGTCGGACGGCAAAGCTGTGGCATATGCATTGTGGAATTTAGAGGAACGGGGCCCGCTGTTCGTTACTCCAGGTGACAAAATTTATGTAGGAATGATCGTCGGCGAGCATGCCAAGGGCCAGGACCTGGAGGTCAATCCGTTGAAGGCGAAGCAACTGACCAATATCCGGGCCTCCGGCAAGGACGATGCCGTGGATCTCACGCCTCCGCTCAAAATGGATCTAGATAAATCGCTCTCCTATATTGGGGATGATGAGCTGGTGGAGGTCACACCTACCTCTATCCGGCTACGGAAGCGCCACCTCGACACACATGAACGGAAGAGGATGTCTCGGCAGGCTGAGATCGCCTAACTCCGGTTTCAGCAGCAGCGGCTCGGAGAGAGGGTGTATAAATCTCCGCCGACGGCCTTTACCAGTAGTGCATTGCCCCCTTGTATATCTCGGCAAGGTCAGCCGCATTGATTTTCCGAGGTGACTGGGCGAGGAGGCGCTGCTGGGCCATCGCGCCCTCCACAAGAGCGGGAATATCTGCATCCGAATACTTGAGACCATTAAGTCCGTTCGGAAGACCGGTCATCTTCATCATTTCTGAGAGGCGAGTAGCAAGGAGTTCCCCTCCGTCGGCCGCGGTAGCGCCAGAGACATCAGCGCCTAGGGCCCGGGCTGCCTCCAACAACCTATCAGGATTGTCATCCGCAATATATCGGAATGCCGACGGCGCATTTATAACCACGGAAACACCATGTGGAACCTGCGGCATTTCCCTCTCGTAACCCGCTGACACATTCGTGTGGTTCAATCCTGCGACCGAGTAAGACATGGCATGAGGGATATGAACGCCGGCATTGCCAAATGCTTGACCGGCTAATGTTGCCGCAAACATTAGATGATGGCGGGAGTCCTGGGCGTCCGGGTCCGTCGCCGCGCGCACTAGATGCTGGCCGCCCAGGCGGATCGCCGCCAGCGCCCCCAAATCGGAGAATGGGTTCGCGCCCTGATACGGTGGGCGGGTTCCCGGAGCAGGAAGGTCCCGGCTGGTGTAGGGACGCGCCGTGAATGACTCTAGTGCGTGTGTCAGCACGTCAAAGCCTGTCGCGGCGATAACGCCAGGAGGCATTGTATCCGTAGTCAATGGATCGACAACCGCGAGTGCTGGGCGCATGAGGTGAGAGGAGATACCCGTTTTAACCTGAGATGCCACCAGGTCAAACACAGCAACTCCTGTGGTTTCGCTGCCGGTCCCAGAGGTTGTTGGGCAGGCAATATGGGGCTTCAAATGCCCTGGCACCGCCTTAGCTAAGCCAATCGGTGCGTTCACATAAGCCATCAGGTCATCTGGATAACAGGACAGCAGATTAGCTACCTTCGCCGTATCGATAACGGAACCGCCGCCGAGCGAGACGAAACCCGAAATATCTTCATCACTCGCGAACGCCGCTGCATCCTGAAACGATTGGTCTGTCGGCTCGACCCGAACCCCATCGTAAACCACGGCTTCCACGCCCGCACCTTTAAGGGCGCCGATCAACATAGCAAAGCACTTTGTTTCAGCGACATGTTTGTCGGTGAATAACCCGACACGTTTCAGATCCAATGCTCTGGCGTCCTCCCCGATCTCTCGAAGTGCCCCAGGGCCGAATTTCACGGACGTCCCTGGCACGGTAAATATTGTCTCTCCGCCCGGTCGTAGGCTGTAACGCTGTTGCACGGTCATATTCATTACCAGTAAATCAGAATCCCCAATTAGTTGTTTGGAGCGTATTTACCGGTGAGTTGAGGCGCATGAGGCGGCTCGAGGCCCTTGTCCGTCCGGTCGGAACGCACAATGCGTTCCCATGTACGCTTCAAGTCATCCTGCACGTTAATGGTAAGACGCCCGAGACCCTCGATTTCCAGTTCGACGATATCCCCATCATGAAAAGGATTGAGACCGCGGTGGTTGGTACCTGTCGCCAACACATCGCCGGGCTCCATAGTGTGGACGTGGCTTACCCAGGAAATACAAGTCTTGATGGAGTGCGCCATGTCATCGGTATTGAAATCCTGTTTGAGGACCCCATTCACCCAAAGTTTTACATCAAGGTTTTGAGGGTCATCGATCTCGTCCTTAGTAACGATATAAGGCCCCAGAGGAGAAAATGTCTCCCTTGCCTTCATCTGATAGAAGACGTTCCCCGCCGGCGGCAATCCCCGGGCCGAACCATCGATGAAGTTCACATACCCAAAAACATGATCCATGGCATCGTCTTCACTGACCTGAAAAGCGCGCTTCCCCATTACCAGGCCCAATTCCGCCTCCCCTTCATAAATTGTGGCCGGCACATCCTGGCACACCATAGTTTCATTTGGCCCTATAACGGAGTTGGAGGCCTTCAAAAAAGCATTAATAGGAGATTTTTCTTTTTTGGTTCCGCTCTCCATGTAATTGACAGCCATACAGTCAATGTTGATCGGCCGGGGCAGAGGCGCGCGAAACTGGACAGATGCCGCCGGCACCCCAACCCCATTGGCGGCTGCGTTTTCAAAAACCCCG
>CAXFCV010000005.1:0-3073 GCA_964000975.1 uncultured Rhodospirillaceae bacterium
GCACGCCATAAAGTACATCCATGTTCCAGCTGCATTCTACTTCACCTTTTATTCGAAGCGCCATCTGGGCGTGCTTGGCGGCACTATCGTTCGCAACCATGGCAGTTTCTGTGCGTCATTTGAATGGCAAGTTTGATGCCTTCGAATTGGTGTTTGTGCGTGCTCTAATTGGGCTGATCATAATCATACCCTTGGTGAGCCGAGAAGGTTTTAAAAAGTTAAGAACCACCCGGATGCCGATACATTTCACCCGGGCGCTGTTTGGCACCACGGCGATGGCAGCCTTATATTATGCCCTCGCTGCTACCCCGGTGGCGGACGTCATTGCTCTGACATTCCTCATCCCGATTTTTACAACGATCGGCGCGGGCCTAATCCTTCAAGAAACCATTGGCCGCCATCGCGGGGCTGCAACCCTGATCGGTTTTCTGGGGGTGCTTTTGATCATCCGTCCGGGCTTCACAGAGATAAGCTGGCCCATATTGCTGGTGATCCTCTCTTCGGGGCTCTATGCCGCTGCTTGGCTGTGCGTCAAAATACTTACCCGGACCGATGATGCCAGTGTGACAGTGTTCTGGCTCAATATTCTGATGCTCCCTATCGCCATTATTCCTGCCATCTTCTCATGGGTGACACCTGACTGGGAGGATATGATCCCGCTTGGCATTATGGCTTTGTCAGGCTGGTCAGCACATTATTGCCAAGCGCGATCTTTTAAAAATACCGATGCAAGCGCAGTCATGCCGTTCGATTTCCTGCGTCTGCCAATTGCAGCCGCGATGGGCTTTATTTTGTTTTCTGAGATTATAGATACTTGGTCTTGGTTCGGCGCCGTCATCATTTTCGCTGCCGGGTATTACATTACCCAACGGGAGACCAAAGATGCAAAAATAGCACCCAAAGTTAAACAGGGATAAACAAATGGTACTGAACCATCCTGGTAGCGCGCCGTCCCTGAAATTCATGGGTATTTTGCGGTGTAGCTGTGTCGGGAATTTAAGGCCTACGGGTATTGCGATTGAATTTTTCTTACTTATGTTAAAGGTCTAGTTCATTTAAATGGTTGTCGGCATGAGTGATCTCGTCCGAGCTCGATCCGAGCTTCTTAAGTCTTCAATCTTCAAACCTAATGCGATCCGGTCTATTTCGGACCTGATAACGTTAATGGAGCATCACGTTTTTGCCGTCTGGGACTTCATGTCCTTGGTGAAAGCCCTGCAACGTGAAATCGCGCCAGCCCCAGACGCCTGGTTACCTCCGCGCGACCGCGAGGGTGCCCGTATGATTAACGAGATCGTTCTGTGTGAAGAGAGCGACTATGGACCAGACGGAAAAAGCGCCTTATCGCACTTCGAATTGTATCTAGAGGCCATGCGTGAGGTGGGTGCCAATACAACCCGAGCCGAGGAATTTTTGGAATCCGTTGCGCAAACGGGCATTGATCAAGCTTTGGTCGAAACAGGCCTCCCGGTGTCGATCGACCGGTTTGTCAGGCACACATTCGATGTTATCAGATCAAACAAACCATGGATTGTCTGCGCAGCATTTGCCTTCGGACGTGAATCGATCATTCCGGATATGTTCCAGCGGCTCAGACGATCAGAGGCGATGAAAACTCTCGATTGCCCCGCTTTTGACTATTACCTTGCCCGCCATATTGAGGTCGACGGCGGCGTAGAGGACACTCCGGGACATGGAGAATTAGCGCTTCGTCTCCTAGACAGATTGTGCGATGGAAACGCTGAAAGGCACGCCGAGGCCGAGAAAACAGGTATCGAGGCCCTGAGGATGCGCACGCAATTCTGGCTAGGGGTCACAGAACAGCTGGACATAAAAACAGCAGCGTAAAAAGCTACAACTTTGCCGTGGCGCATCGATTCAAGTATCCTCATGGCTGATTGCCACAAGCCGTTGATAAGGCTCGTTAATCACTGATGGGCATATTGCTCTCGATCTTTGTATCAACGGGTTTGAACGCCGGCTCTTTAACCGACAATGAAATCATCCTGGTTCAGGCCCGAACCGTCATTACCTGACAATTCTATCTCAGCATCGGCCTGGGCGTCGCTATCTAGATCGATCTGGACCAGGCTCGAGGCTGCGCTCCGCTCCACCCGGACCTGAGGAATATTGCCATCGCTCGAAAATGCGGCCTCGTTTAGGAAGGTGAACTCTTGGCCAACCACACCTGTAAGGTCAATTAGGTCGTTTGAGGTAGCGTCCGTTCCAGCATCAAAGTCGAAAATAATATCTCGGGCCCCTTCTCCGACGCCCATGTCCTCAAGCTCGGAAAATTTAAAGACGTCAGATCCGGACCCGCCGTATAGGTGATCAGTCCCAGCCCCTCCCAGGAGCGTGTCATCGCCATCAAGACCATAAATGCCATTATTCTCCTGATCACCGGTCAGGTTATCGGATTGATGGGAACCCCGCACAATCTCAACATCAATGACTTGGGAGACGTCGCCATCGATCACGAACTGATTGTTGCTAAGATCAACAATGACCGGGGTTCCTGAGAGCTGTTCAAATGAGGCAACATCAACCCCAGCACCTCCGTCAAGAATGTTAATACCAGACACATAAGTCAGCGTGTCATCTCCCGCTCCACCAAGGAGTATATCATCCACAGGACCATTAAAGGGGGGCTCATAAATTTCGTTTATGTCATCAATATGGGAGGCCGGCGTATCCAGAGGCATGTCCTCGTGCGTATTGCCCACTTGGAAACCGACACCGAGATGCTTACCTTGCAAAATTATTTCACCGGCTGCCGCGCCCACCTCGGCCGTCGCAAACGGGAGGGAGGCCATTTGCAACAATAAGGCATCACGCACTTGTTCAGTCCCCTCACCTTCGACAACCAGGTGACCGAATGTCGTTGCATCAATTGTTACGGTATAATGGTCGCCTACGTCCGGTGTAACATCGACCGTTAATACTGTTACTTGGTGGGCCGGCGCTTCAGGTGGGCTAACGGTTTCTACAGTGGCAACATCTTCGGCATCGATGCCTTGGTTGGTGGCAATAACCGTGGTTGTCAAAATCATACCGGCGATCACACCAGTGAGAA
>CAXFCV010000006.1:0-3874 GCA_964000975.1 uncultured Rhodospirillaceae bacterium
CACACAAAATATGCTTTGCCGACATATTATATTGTAGCGCCCGCCGAGGCATCGTCGAACCTCGCCCGTTATGATGGCGTCCGCTACGGACTACGGGTGGATGGCGAGAGCGTAGAAGACATGTATGAAGCAACGCGTGGTGAGGGTTTTGGCCAGGAAGTCCGCCGCCGGATTATGATCGGGACCTATGTCTTGAGCGCCGGTTACTACGACGCCTATTACGTGAAAGCACAAAAATTGAGAACGCTAATCTCCCAAGATTTCGAAAAAGCCTTTGACCAGGTGGATGCGTTATTGACGCCAACTACACCGTCTGCCGCGTTTGCGATCGGCGAACGAATGGATGACCCGGTTCAAATGTATATCAACGATATTTTCACCGTGCCCGCGAGCATGGCAGGCGTGCCTGCAATCTCGGTTCCAGCGGGTCTCTCCGCAGAGGGATTGCCGCTGGGTTTGCACCTAATCACCAGAGCTTATGATGAGGAAACCTTGTTCCGTGTCGCCGACGTATTGGAGGGGGCCGTCGGTTTTGAGGCTGAGCCACCTTATTTGAGAGGCGTGTGATGACCTATCTGATCAAAGGCCAGGCGGGTGAGTGGGAAGTAGTAATAGGTCTTGAAGTTCATGCGCAGATTGTATCGCGCGCAAAGCTCTTTTCCGGTGCGGCAACTGCCTTTGGGGCGGCACCCAATAGCCAGGTATCACTCGTGGATGCGGCGCTGCCGGGCATGTTGCCTGTTATCAACGAAGTGTGTATCGAACAGGCTGTGCGGACGGGTCTGGGCCTGGGTGCACAGATCAATCTTCATTCGGTGTTCGAGCGGAAGAACTATTTCTATCCTGATCTGCCGCAAGGCTATCAGATCTCGCAATACCTTTATCCGATTGTGGGTGAGGGTTTCCTCACTCTAGACATGCCGGACAGGGAGCGGGAGATCGGTATTGAACGGTTACATTTGGAGCAAGATGCTGGAAAATCCATTCACGACCAGGACCCTCAACGCACCTTTATTGATCTAAACCGGTCCGGCGTTGCGCTGATGGAGATTGTCTCTAAACCGGACCTTCGGAGCCCGGAGGAAGCTGGCGCCTTTATGCGAAAGCTTCGCTCGCTACTGAGGTATCTTGGCACATGCGACGGCAATATGGAGGAGGGGTCGTTGCGCTGTGATGCGAATGTCAGCGTGCGGCCCAAAGGCTCCGATGAGCTGCGCACCCGTGCCGAGATCAAAAACATAAACTCCATGCGCTTTGTCATGCAGGCGATAGAGTATGAAGCCGAGCGCCAGGTGGGTCTCTATGACAACGGTGGTGATGTGGATCAGGAAACTCGGCTATATGATCCTGACCGTGGCGAGACGCGGTCCATGAGATCCAAGGAGGAAGCTCATGACTACCGATATTTTCCCGACCCCGATTTGTTGCCCATCAATCTCACGCAAGAATATGTGGACGAGATCCGGGCCAGTCTTCCGGAACTGCCGGATGCCAAACAACGTCGTTTCGTCATGGACTATAATCTGGCAGATGCGGACGCGATGATCCTTGCAGCTGAGCGGGAAACGGCGGAGTTTTTTGAGGAAGTAGCTGACGGCCGGGATGCAAAGTTGGCAGCAAACTGGATCATTCACGAACTTTTCGCGATCCTCAAAAAAGACGGCAAGGATATTTCTGCGAGCCCAGTCACCGCCGCCGCTGTTGGCAAACTTATCGGTCTGCTGTCTGATGGCACGATTTCCAATCGAATTGCCAAGGACATTTTTGAGGAGATAGTGGCGACTGGCGGGGATCCAGAAGCAGTTGTAGCGGAGAAAGGCCTGACGCAGATCACTGATAACAGCGAGATTGAAGCCGCGGTCGACCAGGTCATCAACGGAAATCCTGATCAAGCCCAGCAATTTAAAGAGGGTAACCACAAGGTCGCTGGCTGGTTTGTGGGCCAGATAATGAAAGCAACCCAGGGCAAGGCTAACCCGCAAATAGTGAACGATCTGCTGCGCAAAAAACTGGGCTAAGGCCAGCTGAGCCGGAGAAAGGCAGCCAGGCCCTCCGGCAGGTCAATTAGATCAACGACAGAGCCGACGCTCATGGTTAGAGCCAATGCCCCGATGATTGTGGTGGCCACACCTACCAGGACCCATCCGTCAAAAATTTCATGCTCGCGGTTGATGTACCACCCGAAAAGAGTCCTGAAGATACCTGTGCTTTGTACAATTGGGGAGACGACCGTAACCGGCGCGACCGCCAACGCCATAAAGCGTAACATTTGAGAGGTGCAAACAAATATTCCGGTGTAGCTAAACCATTTTGCTGTGGTGCGATCCATTTCAAGTGCATGGCACAAGTGTCTGGGGCGGAGCAGATAAAGGATCAAAATTGCGAAAGCTGTGGTATAGGCAACCAAACCGCCTACTATTCCTGCGGTTGGCCCTGCCTCATCTAAATCCAGTAATGCCGCCCGGATTAGAATAGGGCTCGCCCCAAAGGCTAGCGCACATAAAATAGCGTAGCCAAACCCCTCTAATAATTTGGGCTGAAACGACGCCTGCGATTGCTTGGATGCCGTTTTCCCGCGGACCGCTGGAGAACACAGAGATAAGAGAGGTCCGCCAAGAATCAGTATTATACCGAGAACCCGGAGCGGTGTTAGCGACTCACCTAAGTAGAATATCGCCAGCATCAGAGTAATGATAAGGCTGGACGAATGTACCGGTCCGACGAGGTTAGCGCCCATTGCCTTGGTGGAACGAAAATTTGCATAACGGCCGATAATGAAATGAGTAATACCGGCGCATGCCAAAAAGAGAAAACTTCTAAGGGGCAGATCGTTCAGCAAACCAAGTCCGCCCGAAGCTAGTGCTGCAATCAGCAGGATGGGAATGCCAATAGGTATGGTTACCGCAAGACCTTGGGCAACCGTGCCATACAGAACCCCGCGGCGAATGGCGACGCTATTGAGACCGAATGTCGCCGCTGCTGCCAGGGCGAGAATACCGCCTAACATGATTTGGTTTTATTCTCGCCGTTGGGGCTGAATGTTATCCGGCGGAATGACATTGTCTTGGTAAGCTTGAAGGTGCAACCTCATATCCTGACCAAAAGGAACCGGTTTACCTGCCTTCATATCGAGGAGTACCTTTGCCGCACGAGCCCGCATTCTAATGTCGCCTTTAACAGTCCCGATAAATCTTAGGTGCAGGGAGGATGTTCCAAATTTGTCCAAAATGATTGCAATGTCGAGCTTATCGCCAAGGACACAAGGTTTTATGAACTGGCACTCTGTGTGAGCCGTTGGTTCACCCACACTTTGCATCATTATCATATCTGCAAAATTGACGCCCAAACAATTTTCGAACCATTCCTCGCTGACTGCCTGCATCATCTCAAAATACCGCGGGAAAAAAACGTACCCGGCCGGATCTGTGTGGGTGAAGCGAATGGGGATTTGATAGGTGAAAGGTTCTGGGCCAGGATAAAGGTTCATATTTTTCCTCTCTAGTCGGATGTAGTTTTCGTATGTCACGCTTCGACGCAAGTGATAGGTGAGGTATAGGGCAGACAAGCCGATCTGCCCAGTCTTGTCCTGCACGGGATTACTTTTTTCGTGATGCCGTTCTATGATAGATCAATGACCAATCTAAAAAATCACCTTCGCATTTTTTTATATGCTGTCATTTTCGGCATGATCGCTTATGGCTTTATTCAAGCGGGCACCGTTTTGCACCGTTTAGTTATATCCTGACGGCAAGATCAAAGAGGCCAATCCTTGGAACTCTGGCTGATTTTCACACTGGCGGCGGCATTTCTCCAGAATTTGCGGAATTCGCTGCAAAAATCCATCAACTCGGTTTTGTCCACGTCTGGTGCGGCG
>CAXFCV010000007.1:0-3934 GCA_964000975.1 uncultured Rhodospirillaceae bacterium
CCATATCAACCTCTATCATAGTTGGGCCTTGGGTTTGGACAGCATCAGCCAGTAAAGTGCTGGCCCGGCCCAAATCGGACCACTTTTGATAGGACCATCCTGCGCCAGATGCTATTCGCTCAAAATCCGGCGAATAGATCTCAGAATAATGCTTTCGCCCGCCATACGCCGCATCTTGAATGTTTTTTATCACTTCATAATCTCGGCTATTCATCAGGATCATAACCAAATTCACATTTTCCTGCACTGCCGTGGTTAATTCTCCGATGTTAACCTGAAGTCCACCGTCCCCCACAAGACAGATGACCCGCCGACCTGGCGCAGCAATGGCGGCACCGATCGCCATTTGCAAACCCTGACCGATGCCTCCGCCGAGCGCGTGCACACCATCCCTGGGCCCACTCAAATCCACAGCCCGGTTGCCCCAGGTGCTATTGGAAATAGTTACATCTCGCACCCAGATCAGTTCTGATCCCCCTTGCTCAGACACGGCATCGACAAGCGGTTCATAGGGAGCAAACCCTTCCCGGAGATTCCGGATAGCAGCCGCTTTTGCAGATTTAAGATCCTTTATAAACTCGGGGTCTGGGGACAACCGTCCCTCCAGCCGGCCGGCAAGGCCATTTAAAGCAAGACTACAGTCGCCTATTAATAGCCGATCCGGCGTATACGGTCGGTTCACCACATCTGGGTCCACGTCGATCTGGAAATGTGGTGTCGGTAGCTCAAGTTTGTATTTGAGGGACTCGTTGCTCCGGAGCCGCGAACCCGCAACAACAACGGCGTCACACGTTCTATAGAATTCCTCAACTGGTTTATAAAGATTGTATGCACCCAAAGTGGCCGGATGATTCTCGGCCAGGACCCCCCGTCCTTGCACACTTGTCACCACTCCAAACCCCATATCGGCGAGGCGACGGACAGCCTCTGCCGCGGAGCGCGCGCCGCCGCCAAGCCACAAAAGCGGCCGGTGACACTCTGCCAGGGTATCTGCTAGGGCATCCAGTTCAGCTAAGTTTGGCTCTGCTAACTCGACGGCAAGGGGGCTAAAATCATCTGGCCAGCTGATCTCCGCCTGCTGGACATCAATTGGAACCTCCACACTAACGGGTCCCATGGGCGCGGTAAGTGCTTCCCTAACGGCATCCTTGAATACCCCCAGGGCTTCCTCTGGCATACGCACCCGGAACGCAGCCTTGGAGACCGCCTTGAGCATGGTAAGTTGATCCTTGGCTTCATGAATAAAGCCGTGGTTCCTGTCTAGATGGGACGTGTCGATCTGGCCAGTGATATGAAGCACGGGCGTCCCCGCCGTCTGCGCCTCAACCAACGCACCGGCGGCATTTCCAGCTGCGGTACCTGTACTAGTAAAGGCGACCCCCAGGCCTTGGCTCACCCGTGCATAAGCATCGGCCATGTTGACTGCACCGGCCTCGCCCTTCGCACAAACATAGCGGATTTTGCAGCGTTCTCCGATGGCATCCAGAAACGGCATGTTATGAATTGAGATAACGCCAAACGCCGCCTCCACGCCACACTCTTCGAGAAAGGCAATAACAACCTCGCCGACCGTCGTTTTATCCGACATGACGTGATAGACCTCCTGAAACATCCACGGTCGATCCCGTGGTAAACGACGACATTGGAGTCGCCAAAAAGAAAATAGCTGACGCCGCTTCCTCAGGGGTTCCAATCCGGCCCAGGGGAACTCCGGCCCGGTCCGCGATCGACCGCGTATAGATCTCCCAGGTGACGCTTTTGTCCTCAAGGGCTTCGAAACGACGGCGCCATTGGGTCGATGCAACTTGACCTATTAGGATGGAGTTTACACGAATGCCTCTCGGGGCAAGCTCATGCGCCATGCCGTGAACCAGAGACAACTGTCCAGCCCGAGCAGACGACGTTGCAACTAGATGGGGTTCCGGTTGGCGACCCAAAAGAGAACTTGAACACACGATCGCTGCTGAGTCCGA
Organism: uncultured Rhodospirillaceae bacterium; assembly: GCA_964000975.1. Classification (GTDB taxonomy): domain Bacteria; phylum Pseudomonadota; class Alphaproteobacteria; order Rhodospirillales; family UBA2165; genus TMED167. The sequence goes on from CAXFCV010000007.1 coordinate 1,974, forward strand.
TATTTCTAGTTGGGATAAAAACGCATGTGCCGGATTCAGCACACTAAAGTATTTCAGTTCCAGTTCCTCGCGCCATGCTGCATCACTCGTATCGTCAAACGTGGACAGTCTCGCCTGGCCGGCATTTAAAACAAGCATATCAGTTCCGCCAAACGTCGATTTCACAGCAGAGGCAAATGCCTCAACGTTTGATTTATCGAGCACATCGCAGGCCTCGGCCATAATTTTTGCGCGGGGGTAATCGGCTCTCAGGGCCTCGGCCACTGCCGCCGACTTCCCTTCATCCCGACCACAAAAAGCGACCGCCGCCCCCGCCTCTAAAAATAACCGCACAGCGGCAAGGCCTATACCTGCTGTTCCGCCAGTCACGACGGCCACCCGTCCGGACAAATCAATTTTCACGATACCCCCTCTCCGACCGGGAACACATCCCTGGCGCGATAATTTAATCGGCCTGAGAGTGTTTCCGCAGTTTTCACCAAAGCGCTCACAAGGTTGGTTTCTATGTCATCTTCAGCAACCATACCGTCTTGAAATGTAATGTTGATCGACGCGATAACGCGTCCGCTTTGATCTCGGACAGGTGCGGCTACCGATGCGATACCGGTCTCAAAATAAGAGGCACTGCGCGCGTAACCGCGTTTTCGGTCCTGGCGCAGAAGCGTCTTCAAATCGTCCAAGTTTTGGGGTGTTTGAGGGGAAAATTTTGGCAGGGTTGGTTGCGGATAGACGTCATCAAGTTCCTGGTCAGACAGGTCAGCCAGAATAACCCGGCCCAGCACCGTGCCATGCGCTGGCAGCCGAGTTCCGATATTGATGCTGCTGGCAAAGGCGCTTTCGGCCCTCGCTTTGATAACGAAGATGACGTCGCCACCGTCGCGGATGGCGAGATGCACGGAATGGCCCGTTTCGTCCCGGAGTTTTCCCAACAGAGGGCGTGCGAGATCCGTCACTTCAAGAGATGCTATAAATTCAAAACCGAGCGACAAAACACCAACGCTAAGCCGATACTCCGGGCCGTTTTCAAGCTTCTCCAAGAAACCCATATATTCAAGGGTCTGGATCAGCCGGAATACAGTTGAACGGGGAATGTTCAGTTCGCGGGCAAGCTCCGGTGCGCCTATCCTATGACGATCCCGACTAAAGGTTCGCAAGATTTCTAGCCCCCTTTGTAAGCCCGGGACGATGTACTTGGGCGCCTCCACGGATTCCGGGACCGATACCGACGAATTCTGTTGGCCGTCAGGCATGGGACATCTCTAAAAACTGTTCGACTGCAAGATTGAAGAGTTCTGGTCCCTCTACATAAGATGCATGGCCAAGCCCGGGCAAGACATTAAAGGAAGCGTCGTTATAAGCGGTGGCAACCTCCCTGCAGGCAACTATCGGGGTCACATGGTCTTCCCCGCCGCACAGCACGAGCACCTTACCTCTAAACTCCCCGGCCCGGCCCATTAGGTTTCCGTCCGCCAAGGCGCACGACGCCTGCTTATATCCCAGCAACGTCGTCTTTCGCATATTCCATTTGACCATCTCGACAGCTTCTGAGGGCGGTGTATCGGAAAGCAGGTTTCCAGATCGCATTTCAGCCATACCCTCAGGCCCAAGGTCACGCACCATTTCTAACCGGTGTTGAAGTTTCTGCTCACGAATCTCTGGTGCCGCCTCTCCATAGCCATTGGCTGGATCCCCTAGAATTAGTACGGGCACGTCTGGATTAACCTCCGCTACATAAGCCCCTGCCATCATAGCACCCAAAGAATGGCCGATCATCACGGCGGGCCGATCGCCTATTATGTCGAGAAACCTGCCTAGCGCCCGAGCGTAACCTAACGCACCCGGCTTTTCCTCAGGTAGCGGCGTGGAGATATTGTAGCCGGGTGCATCCCAGGCAATGAGCCGGTATCGGTCTTTAAAGTGATCCATCAGATACCCCCAGGATCCGGAGCCCGAGCCGATAC
>CAXFCV010000008.1:0-1937 GCA_964000975.1 uncultured Rhodospirillaceae bacterium
GGTTTTGCACCAATGTCTTTGGTAAGCGTCCGCCACTTGTTACGCAAGCGTCAACGGAGTCAAAAGGCTCAAAATCCCGGGTTCGTTCGTAATAAGGGCTTGCGGGTGGATGGCAAATGCCAGACGACGTCTTCTTGACCACGGCTGCACTGGCAACTCCGGACGCGATAAGCAGCATTACAGCCAACAGAGAATGCTGGAAATACTTCACTGACTTCCCCTATATCTCAAAAGCACAGACCCGAACGTCATGTTAAAGACAATGGTCACCGGTATTCTCTGTAGGATAAATCCCACCCGCCTTTCGGATTTATCCGCTTTAGGCGGTCGGCTGAAAACCAGACAATGCGGTCGAGCCGTTTGATCAGGATGATCAGGGCTCAACGCCGGCAAGGATGCCTGGCAAACGCGACACCTGCCAAGTGGTGTGACTCGCCGGGGAGAGGCCTGGTGTCCACTTCTGTTGTTGATTCCTTTCCACTTCGGCCGAGACGACGCGCATTTTAAATAGCCTGCTGTGCCGACGAAAGACCCGTCAAAGAAAATATTTCCAAATGATCGGCTCAACTAATTTAGCCGCCGTTTCACACAGTTGTGGGGCCGGTGTCGGGTCCAACTTCTTCGCTATGACCACAAAGCGGACCTTTTCAGATAGGGGCCTGCCTAATCCGCTATTCGGAAATAAAGCGCGCTGAGGTCGCAAAGCGGACATTAAGATTTTGGAATAACGCCTTGGCTTTGCGGCGTGCCGGAGCGACAGCGTAGGAGCGTTCGCCAACAGCCACAGGTTAGTTGATAGATGGTTATGCAACGAGGTTCCAGTAGCGATTCTTAAGGCAATCCAAGAACCAGCGAAGGTCAGGCTTATGCAATGATCTGGCCCTTATGACAGCACCCTTGGTAAACCTGGCCCGTATAAGAGAACAACAACTGCCCATCATGCTTCATCAAACAGTTCAGACTATAGTATGCATTCCTGCCTGCACATCTCTGTCGTGCCGGCATAGAGGATAGGCCTGGCTGCCGGTCTGTATCAACCGATCCGTCCGGGTACTAGCACTCTGGCAGTCGGCCGCCACAGTATCTCTCTGCTCCCTTACCAAGCCAATGTGTCCCCGCAGCGCCTCGATGCACATCCCTAACCCGTCGGGCAGCCTTTGAACGCAGCATCCCTCACACTGGTCCTCCGCATTTCACTTCAATGATTTTCGCCCTCCCTTCGCATCCAACCATAGTATGTAGCCCAGACAGGTTCGCTGAAACTCCCTAGCAGTCATCCCGGTTTTGTGATCCACGCTGATAAGAGGTTTCTAAATCCGAAAAATAGTCGCTATTACAACTTCATCAGCCACCTCACACACACCGCGACCTCGGATTTTACCTCGCGCAGCTGCACCCAGCTGCGCCAGGATTCTGTGCCACACTTTCCCGATTGCTAAATTGGCTCACGGTTTGAAGATCACACGCTCTACTAGCAAAGCACAGGTCTAACTGAGTAACGGGTGTCGCGCATTTCTGCACACCTACCCTCCCGGGCTTCAGAAACAGGTCCACTTGCCTTATGTACCGTTACCGTCCTAAGGATTCTTCAAGACCCACGTAAGCCAGCGACGCCACTGCCAGTAGAATTGTTCTCTGCTATTACCACTGAGTTTCAGATGGCCGGGATTGCCGGCTTCGCAAGCAAAAAAATGGCCCCACAAGGGGCCAAAAGGATCGCAACACAATGCAATGGGAATCTCTAATTATGAATAATATCTGGAAGCCAGGTAGCCAAATCATCTAAAACAAAAACCGCAAAAAGAACCAACAACTGAATAATAATGAACGGAAAAACGCCAGTATAAATATCCCTGGTTTTAATAGCGGTCGGACATACGCCTTTAATGTAAAAAAGAGCAGGTCCTACTGGAGGAGTCAAAAAAGATGTTTGAAGA
>CAXFCV010000009.1:0-2015 GCA_964000975.1 uncultured Rhodospirillaceae bacterium
AGTTCGCGGAGCGCTGCCGCCCGGGGGAGCTCTTCCTTTTCAATCCCGCCCTGCGGCAACTGCCAAGCTGAACCTGGCTGATTGAGGCGTTTGCCGACAAATACGTTGCCCTCTCTATTGAACAGGGCGATGCCTGCACACGGGCGGTACGGGAGCTGGTTTCGCGGATGATCGGTCATTGGTGCGGGCCTTCGGACTAGGCATTCATATGGGTGATTAAGGTTTTTTCGGTGGTGGCGGTGCGGGCACGTTAACCACGCCCGAGACAGGTGCCAGTTGAATTTTTTTACCTGGAAGTGTTCTTGCCCATCTAGAAATTTGTAACACAGTCGCCGGATAAGCCGCTCCGATACCCATAGCTACCTTATTTTTTCTTGCAATAACTTCGAGCTTTCTCAGGTTTGCACGAATTTGCTCTGCGGTCGCGTCCTCATCAATGATGAGATCAGCCCGTGCGTTTGGTAGGCGAAGGGTATTGGCCAGGGAGGTCCCAAGGCTATCTTTTACTAGTCCGTCATCAACAAACATTAGTCCGTGCTGCTTGAGTTGAGTGAGGATAGGCTGGAGCGCTGCACTGGACGTCATAAAACGGCTCCCCATACTTTGCACGAGGCCGATAAAGGCTTTTGAGAGCCCCATGATTTGTTGGAGGCGCATGATATTCTCTTTGCTGTCTAAATTGGTCATCATCCCTAGCGGGCCTGGATCTGATGCGGGAAACTCCATGGGTTCCATGGGAAGCGACAGTAGCGTTTCATGGCCGGTTCCTCGGGCCATGCCTGCCCACTGTTCCAAGCCACGGGTGTAGGGACTGAAGGCCAATGAAACAGCCGCCGGCAATTGACTTATGGCCGCCAAGGTAGAACTGCGGCTCAGCCCCAGACCTCTTATTATTAAACTCACACGTACTTTTTGAGGCTCTGCTTCGAAAGGATGCCCATAGACCTGCCAGGATGGTTCTCTCTTTTTGCCGAGTGCAGGCAGCACGCGCCCGTCTACAGTCTCCATCATGTCTCTCCGGGGCGCAGCCAACGGCTTTGACTTAGGCTGGAGTGGAATGTTGCGATAGGCGTCCGCTGTGGTCGCCGCGACTGTCAGGCCCGCCCCCGGGACAACCCTGGCACCGACCACTGGGCCCGCTGGCGGTGTTACAGTTGCCTGATTGGAAGGTCCAGAAGCGGCCGCGGCGTTCGCAGGCGCACTCGGCTTCGGACTGGAATCTGAGGCGGGATTACCCTCTGGAGCGGGTGACAGTTTCGGCGGTGAGGCTGGCGTCACCGTACCTGCGCTGGATGGCTGGGGCGCAGCTTTTTTGGTATTCCCTAGGATCTTTTTGGGGCGAGCCTTGCCCCAGCGCTTCTGTCCAGTTTTTATACGGCGCTTTGGAGGGATCATCATTAGGCTGCCCGATTTAGCGTCTCCCGCGGCGATGTCCATCTTCGGTTCACTATCGTTCGGGAGAAAAAAGAAAGTCCCCAGAGCAATGAGTGCAAGACCCAATAGAGCGCTACCGCTGATTAATATGATTTTCTTCTTTTTGCTGCCGCCAGACTGTCCATCAACGTCATCTTCCTCGAAATCGAGGGCATCAAGGTCAAGGCCATCCAGATTAAGGTCTTCAACGGGATCCCCGGTTAGATCCCCGTCAACGTCCTCTTCTGGAAGCTCGCTTGGGTCTCCTGCGAAATTGTCGTCCGAGTTTGCACCAGGGATGTCCTCTGGAATTTCACCGGGGCTTTCATCTTGACCCTTGTTTAGTTCATCTTCCCTGGTGTCGGCACCCGAGTTGTCAGGACCTTGGTTTTCAAGCCCGTCCTTCCCGTTCCCATCTTCTATGATTTCGAAGCCGTCGTCTTCAAAGTTTTCTGCCGCCATATATCAGCCCTTGGGAGTACTCGCGGTTATCCCTTATCGGTTCCCATGCTATTATTGAAAAAATAAACGCCCCTCAAGAGATCCAGCGCGCGTTGAAGTTGAAAGTCTTGGTGTTTGGTTTGCTTCGCTTGGCCGCTTGG
>CAXFCV010000010.1:0-9284 GCA_964000975.1 uncultured Rhodospirillaceae bacterium
GCAGGATGCACTGTTGGTCATACAGTCTCTTAAGATAGCTGTCGACCAGGTCTCAAAAGGGCAAGCTGCCGCCCTAGTCACAAACCCCGTCCATAAGGCGAGTCTTTACGAAGCGGGTTTTTCGCACCCCGGCCACACCGAGTTTTTAGCAGAGCTCGCTTCTATAAAAACGGAGCCTGTGATGATGCTTGCATCAGACAGGTTGCGGGTTGTGCCCGTGACCCGGCACTTATCGTTGAGTGCAGCAATAAGTACTCTCTCTGAGTCCCTTATTATCGAAACGGCTGAAATCACGGCACGAGCCCTGCAACAGGACTTTGGTATTGCCGCCCCCCGGATCGCCATTGCCGGCCTTAATCCTCACGCGGGTGAAGGCGGGGCCATGGGCAGAGAAGACATCGACATCATAACCCCGGCCATAAGTAAGCTCGTGAAACAAGGGATTGCGGTCTCCGGCCCACTCTCTGCGGACACGCTATTCCACGACAGAGCCCGCAAGACCTACGATGCCGCGATGTGCATGTATCATGACCAAGCTCTCATCCCGATCAAAACCCTCGATTTTGATACGGCAGTCAATGTAACTCTGGGCTTGCCTTTTATCAGGACGTCACCCGATCACGGCACTGCCCTCGACATCGCTGGAGCCAATGTGGCCACCGAAACCAGTTTGGTCGCCGCCATAAAAATGGCATCTGAAATGGCGCGAATGCGCGCTGAGAACGCCACACGCGTCTAAAGGAGAAAATCATCCCCATTGTCCCCTCCACTGTCCCCGGCCTGCCACCCCTTCGGGAAGTGATTACCAGCTATGGATTGAACACTAAGAAGTCGCTCGGACAACATTTTCTTCTAGACCGCAACCTCACGGATCGGATAGCTAGAAATGCCAAAGTAGAGAACAAAATCGTGGTCGAAATCGGCCCGGGCCCTGGGGGTCTTACACGATCTCTTCTAGCCCAAAATGTTGCCCAGCTGATCGCCATTGAAAAAGACCAAGATTGTGTGGCTGCTCTCGGATCCCTCAAAACTCTCTATCAAGACCGACTGCAAATCCTTGAAGCAGATGCATTAGGTGTCACGTTTGACTCCCTCTCCTCCGACCCCGTCTGCATTGTCTCCAATCTTCCCTATAATGTCTCCACTCCCCTTTTGCTCCATTTTCTTAAGCAACTCAGCCAGATTAATAGTATGACACTCATGTTCCAAAAAGAGGTGGCAGACCGTTTAATCGCGAAGCCCTCGACCAAGGCCTATGGTCGTTTATCAATCATGACACAATGGCTGTGTGACACACGCCACCTCTTTAATGTGGACAAAAGGGCATTCGTCCCGCCTCCGAAAGTGATGTCGTCAGTGATCTCGTTGCGTGTCCGTCCAGAGCCATTAGCCCCGGCCGATTGGCATGCTTTAGAAGAAATAACCGCTGCTGCCTTTAGCCAACGCCGGAAAATGCTACGCTCGTCTCTCAAAGACTATCAAATTGATTTTAGGGCGTTGAATATTGACCCTGAACTGAGGGCCGAAAACCTCTCGGTCGAGCAATTCTGTTTAATGGCCCGAGCGATATCGCTCTAATCGTCGCGCCGAAGTGTTTGAACAAAATCGTGAAGGCCGGCTTGCCTGTTTATGCGTAACCTCTCAGCTTCTAAAATAATTTGCACCTGCCCGACGCTCTCTTCAATATCGTGATTGACGATAATGTAGTTGTACTCTCTGTAGTGGCTCATCTCATCAGCAGCTTTCGCCATACGGCCACGCACGACTTCTGCAGAATCCTGTGCCCGACGCTGGAGGCGCACTTCTAGTTCGTGATTGTCGGGTGGCAGGACAAATATACTCACAAGGTCTTCACCGGTTGAATCATTGCCTGCCAATTGTTGCGTGCCTTGCCAGTCAATGTCGAAGAGGATGTCTTTTCCTCCGGCCAGAGTCTCCTCCACAGGCGCTTTCGGTGTCCCATAATAGTTTCCGAAGACATGGGCGTGCTCAAGCAATGCACCATCAGCGACCATAGCTTGAAATTGAGAGTCGTTAACAAAATGATAGTCCTTGCCATCAATCTCCCCCGGCCGTTTCGGCCGCGTTGTTGCTGATACCGATAAGGTAAGATTGGCGTCACGCTCCAACAAAGCCCTTGCGATTGTCGTTTTGCCCGCCCCCGAGGGGGACGAAAGCACGAGCATCAGACCCCGGCGTGAGAATATCCTCTTGATAGTTTTACTCAATATTCTGTACCTGTTCTCTGAACTGCTCAATCGTGGATTTTAATTCCAAGCCGATTTTCGAAAGCTCGATATCTTGGGCCTTCGAACAAATCGTGTTGGTCTCCCTGTTGAATTCTTGACATAGGAAGTCAAGCTTACGTCCAATGACTCCGCCCTGGGAGAGGAGAGCTGAGGCTGCAGCAAGATGAGAGCCCAAGCGATCCAATTCTTCACGAACATCGACCTTAGTGGTTAGAAGTGCGGCCTCCTGCGCAAGACGCTCCTCTGTCAGCGCTGGGACAGCCTCGACGAACTCTGCCATCTGTCCAACAAATTTTTTCATAATCGCTGCTGGTTGTACCGACGCAACCGACTCGGCTCTCTCTTTGAGAATCAGAATTTCTTTTAGTTGCCTCGAGAGAGTCATTGAAATTCGGCTGCCCTCTTCAAGCCGCGCAGCCCGAAGGGACATGAGAAGCTCCTCAAGACTTTGATCAATTTTAATATTTCGAGCAGCAATTTCCTCGCCATCGGGTTCCACTCCCAGAGGTTCGATCACGCCTTTGACTGCAAATAGGCCATCCAGGCGCGGTGCTTCCCACCCCTTGGTGGTGACGCTCAGGTCACCTGCAAGTTGGACAAGTTGATCCAAAAGCTCATGGTTTACCTGATATTTGGGAGATGAACTGGCATCACTAATCGACAGGTGAAAAGTGAACGTTCCGCGCGTAAATGTCTTACTGGTGCGCCGTCGGGCGATCAGATCTAGTTCTTCCATGCCTTGCGGCAATCGACACCGAATGTCCAGACCCTTGCCGTTTACGCTCTTAGCCTCCCATGTCCATGTCTGGACAGCGTCGGCTCCCGAAGCACGGGCAAATCCTGTCATGCTTGAGATCTCTGGCTTTCTGACCATGTTGAATTTTGTCTAAGTTTAGAGCGTCAGAAACCAGCAATTATCTATTTGGTCAAGCTATTGTGCACCCCTAGGCTGCTCGCAAAAGGCAAAATTTTCAGACAATTAACAGCATAAACAAAAATTTACGGTCTTAATAATCCTTAGGCCAGGAAATTTTGTTTTTTTCGTTAGTAGCAGAAGCATTTATTATTCTCATACTACCTCCATTATTTTTTACCTGACTTCGTTTTGTCCGCTATCGGTTGAAAATGTTCTGAGGACACAATACTGAGGCCGTTATGGATGTGCTTCCCTCCAATCGGGCGCATGTATAATCTAGAACCTTATCACTCAAAAGTAAGATGAAGAAGCTGCGTTTTGGAGAGACATTGCTGCAGGTGCCATGTTCATATATCTAGTTCGAAGCAAAGTGGCATGAAGGTCTAACCAGCCCTAATCTCAGGGTTTGCCATTTCAATCAGGTTTGTCCCATCTGCGTGTGGAGATCCCAACCGACACAGGGGAGAAAACATATGAACCGCACGCTGCTGATCGTTTTAAAATTATTCTGTTCATTCGCATTTCTATCTTTTAACTATGATGCACCAAAACGCCCTGCATGATGATACAGAAGCCCTCATCCATTCTAATTACCGGTGCCTCCAGTGGCATCGGAGAGGCTTTAGCGCATAGATATGCGGCGTCCGGCGTCTTTTTGGCCTTGTCCGGGCGCGACGAGACCCGACTGGACCGGGTCGCAGGCCGCTGCCGTAAGTTGGGAGCCTTGGTCGAATCGAAGGCGCTGGATGTTACTGATCAACGTGACATGGAGACCTGGATACAGAATCTGGATAGCCACCACCCCCTGGAATTAGTCTTCGCTAATGCCGGCGTTTCCGCTGACACATCAGGGCTCCCGGAAACAGCCGACAGGGCTCAACGAGTTCTGGATATCAATGTCCGGGGTGTTATCAACACGGTCCTCCCCGTTCTGCCCTATATGGTGGAACGGCAAGCCGGCCAGATCGCCATGATGAGCTCACTTGCTGGATTTCGCGGGCTGCCGAGCGCCCCGGCCTACAGCGCGAGCAAAGCGTGGGTCAGAAGCTACGCCGAGGGTCTGCGAGGAAGGTATGCGACGGAGGGAATTGCTGTAAATGTCATCTGTCCGGGTTTCGTACGAAGTCGAATTACTGACCACAACACCTACAGGATGCCGTTTCTAATGGACGCCCCCAAAGCAGCAAGGATTATCGAGCACGGATTGAGTCGGAACAAACCACGGATTGCTTTTCCCTTCCCCATGCATTCCATGGTTTGGCTGATCCAAGCGATGCCACCGTCATGGTCGGATCGGTTGCTCTCAGATCTTCCCTTGAAGGAATAACGTCAGGGGATCCTTTTACTCCGCCGGAGCTTCCGCCAGGCGGCCACGTTCCGATTATGCTCTTTTAATGTGCGGGCGAAGGCATGACCTCCTGTGCCATCGGCCACGAAATAAAGCGCATCGGTCTCCGCGGGATTGAGCGCCGCCTCTAGGGCAGCGCGCCCAGGATTGGCGATGGGTCCAGGTGGCAATCCGCTGTGGACATAGGTATTATAAGCGTGTTTGTCTGCTAAATCCTTGCGCGTTAGACGCCGCCCGAGGGTACCTGAGGTGCCCATCAAACCGTATATGACAGTCGGATCTGATTGCAGCCGCATGCCACGGTTAAGCCGGTTCACAAATACGCCGGCAACCTGTGCCCGCTCTTCAGCCAACCCGGTTTCCCGTTCCACAATTGATGCCATTACCAGCGCTTCAGTCGGCGTTTTATAGGGAACACCGACCTTCCGTTTAGCCCAGAGTTCGCCGAGGACATTATTCATCGCATCGCGCATGCGCCGCACAAGACCCTCCCGGGAGTCTCCGTAGGAAAAATGATATGTTTCTGGCAGGAGGCGCCCCTCACCTGGTCTAGCCGATATTATACCTGTCAGGCCCTTGACCCGTGACAATTGTTTGATCACCTCTGCTGTCGTCAATCCTTCAACCACAGTCAGGCGGCGCACAACTGTTTTACCAGACAAAAGAATTCTGAGCACATCTTCTGAACTTGCAGACGCCGGGATTAGGAACTCTCCAGCCTGCAGAGATGTAGCGGCGCCTCGGGCCATGGCTCCTAGGCGGAACACCAGCGCGTTTGAAATAGCTCCTCGCTCTGCCAACAGTCCAGTAATCCGGCCAATGCCCGCGCCATTCGGGATGATCACCGATGTCTCTGTTGCCATCGGGCCAGGCTGAATAAATACGGAGTAAACCCAGGCACCAACACTGCAAGCAAGTAGACCAATGACGATCATAATACCGGCAAGCCGTCGCAGCAGGTGCCTCATGGCAATCTAACGAGGCGCGGCGACGATCAAACTCGCATTTGTCCCGCCAAACCCGAAAGAATTTGAGAGTGCCACCTGGATCTTGCGGTCCTGAGCCGAATGCGGCACCAAATTAAGATCACAGTCCTCGGAGGGATCATCCAAGTTCAGCGTTGGCGGCACCACTCCGTTATCAATGGCGAGGATTGAGAAAATTGTCTCGACCGCGCCGGCGGCTCCCAAAAGATGGCCAATCGCCGATTTTGTGGATGACATAGCCAAAGTATAGGCCGCATCGCCAAAAAGACGTTTTACCGCCCCATGCTCGATTTCGTCCCCTAGCGGAGTGGAAGTGCCATGCGCATTGATGTAATCAATGTCCTCAGGGTTTAATTCCGCCCGTCGCAGGGCTGCTTCCATCGCACGATATGCGCCATCACCGTCTTTCGCGGGTGCCGTAATGTGATGCGCGTCGCCGGACATGCCATATCCGATTACTTCTGCATAAATATTCGCACCCCGATTTTGAGCATGCTCCAATTCCTCCAGTACCAGAATACCAGCACCTTCCCCGATAACAAAGCCGTCACGGTCCTTATCCCACGGGCGGGAGCCTCTCTCCGGTGTGTCATTGAAGTTGGTAGATAACGCCTTGGCTTGGGCAAATCCGGCAACGCCGAGCCTGCAGATTGCTGCCTCCGCCCCACCTGCGATCATGACATCCGCATCTCCCCATTGTATCAAACGGGCCGCATCACCAATGGCATGAGCGCCGGAGGAACAGGCCGTTACAACGGCATGATTGGGCCCCTTAAACCCATACTCGATGGCCACTTGGCCAGATACCAGGTTAATCAGGCTGGCGGGGATAAAAAAGGGACTGAGGCGACGAACTTTTCCTTCCGCCACAACTTGGGCACTCTTTTCAATTTCGGGCAGTCCACCGATGCCCGAACCGATCATGACACCTGTTCTCAGCAGAGACGCTTCATCCTCAGGATTCCACCCGGCATCTTTAACCGCATATGCTGCCGCGGCCATGCCGTATTGGATAAACGTATCCATGCGTCGCTGAGCTTTCCGAGGCACCCACTCATCTGGATTGAACAGATTTTGTTTACTAGCATTATGATCGTCTGATCGCGGCACCTGCCCGGCGATTTTCGATGGGATGTCGGACACATCGAAATTGGTGATCGCACCAAGACCGGATTGGCCTTCGATAAGTTTTGACCAGGAGGCATCTGTGCCGCACGCTAGCGGCGTGACAAGACCGACTCCCGTAACGGCTACACGTCTCATAGCGGATTACAATCCCTCGTGGCTTAAAAACCGGCGCAGGTTATTATCCCGACGCCAGCCTCGAACATCTGAACCGTGATCAATCTTGTTTTGAGAGGAAGTCGACGGCGTCTTTGACTGTCAGAATTTTTTCCGCTGCATCGTCTGGGATCTCACATCCGAATTCTTCTTCGAACGCCATCACCAATTCAACTGTATCCAAACTGTCCGCACCCAAATCATCGATAAAACTGGCAGTTTCCGTCACCTTGTCCTCATCGACGCCAAGATGCTCCACAATAATACTTTTTACGCGTTCGGCCACATCGCTCATTATTAGAATTCCTCAATTAAACCTTGTTTGACAGTATGCCCCGTACAAAGGGCGGCGAATTGGTTTTGTTACTCATCCGACAGCGACGGCGGGTATTTTCTTCGTTTCGTAACACACTTTATTTCTGTTGGCCAGAGACCTTCTGGCAATGCAATTACCAACTTTAAGCTCTCAACTTTTCCGCCTAAATCATGGCCATTCCACCATTCACATGAAGTGTTTGGCCTGTGATATAGGCGGCCTCTGTACTTGCCAGAAACGACACACAAGAAGCGACATCTTCGGGCTCTCCGAGTCGACCTGCGGGAATGGCGCCCAAAAGGGCCTCTTTTTGCGAATCTTCCAAAATGTTGGTCATGGGGGTAACAATGAATCCAGGCGCCACGCAATTGGCCGTGATGTTGCGGGAGGCAACCTCAGCCGCGAGGGCTTTGGTCATGCCGGTCATGCCAGCCTTAGACGCGGCATAATTCGCTTGCCCTGCATTACCAGTTGCCCCAACAACAGACGTGATCCCGATGATCCGCCCCCACCGGGCCTTCATCATCCCCCGCAGGCATGCGCGCGCGATCCTAAAACCAGCCGTAAGATTGACGTCAAGGACTGTCTGCCATTCCTCATCTTTCATTCGCATGGCTAAATTATCGCGGTTGAGACCCGCGTTATTCACCAAAATATCAATGCCCCCCATGGCGGCGTCGGCGGCATCAGCGAGGTTTTTAGCACCCTCCGGTGATGACAAATCAGCGGGAACGACATACGCATTTGATCCCAATTCGCCCGCCAAAGCTTCAAGTGCTCCATCTCGCGTGCCGGACAGCACAACGAAGGCCCCTTGAGCATGAAGGGACCGTGCAATAGCGCTGCCGATTCCGCCGGAGGCACCAGTCACCAGGGCCCGTTTAGAGGTTAAGTCAAACATGGGTGGTCTCCTAACCAAATAGGGAATCAGAGGCTGGATGCGAAGGCATCAATGTCGTCAGCTGATTGGACTGATACGCTTGGAAGCTCTTTATCAATGCGGCGGATCATACCTGTGAGGACCTTGCCGGCGCCGACTTCCATAAAAGTATCAACGCCGAGTTCCCTCATTTTGAGGACACATTCCCGCCAGCGAACCCTGGACGTCACCTGCTCGACCAGAAGTCGCCGTATCTCGCCGGGGTCTTCCTCTGGCGCTGCCGTCACATTGGCGACAATGGGAACGACGGGAGGTTGTAGGGTAATATCAGCAAGGGCCTCAGACATGACATCGGCAGCCGGAGCCATAAGTGCACAATGGAACGGCGCACTTACCGGCAAAGCAATACTTCGTTTGGCACCTTTTTCCTTGGCAATTTCAACTGCACGGGTGACAGCGCTGGCAGAACCACTAAGAACAATCTGCCCCGGCGCGTTATCATTTGCCGCCGAGCAGACATCCTCGCCGGCAGCCTCTGCGGCGATCTCCTCGGCCACATCCAGGTCTATGCCGATGAGCGCGGCCATGGCCCCTTGCCCGACAGGCACCGCTTTTTGCATCGATTGTCCCCGCATTTTCAAAACCCTCGCGGCATCACCGAGCGCGAACGTGCCCGCGGCTGTTAACGCGGAATACTCTCCCAAGGAGTGGCCTGCAACAAAGGAGCTCTCCGTGGCGACGTGAAATTTGGCTTGTTTCTCAAGGACCCGGATTAGGGCCACGCTCATGGCCATCAGTGCCGGCTGAGCATTCTCAGTCAAGGTGAGTTCCTGCTCAGGACCCTCGAACATGATTTTGGAGAGCTTTTGCTCCAAGGCATCATCGACTTCCTCAAAAACAAAACGAGCGTCAGGAAATGCGGCAGAGAGGTCTTTGCCCATTCCAACTACTTGGGACCCTTGCCCCGGAAAAATAAGTGCGCGTGTCATATCGATCCTGTGATACCTGCGAAGGATCAGTGATACCCCGTGTAGTCCATGTGTCAAGATTAGCCATTATCACTTCTTCGCCCACTTGCACTCCACGATAAGCTGTGTATATTATCGCAATTACACTCCTTGCCAGAGATTCTTTGAGAAACCTGGCTATACCCCTGGAATGAAAGGCAAATTTCAGCGGGTTGAGAAAAGCCGAAAGGGGACACAGATGCCTTATTATGAAAGCGTATATATTGCGCGTCAGGAAATCTCTGCTCAACAAGTTGACGCCCTCACGGACGGGTTTGAAGACGTCATCAAACAGGCTGGC
>CAXFCV010000011.1:0-4024 GCA_964000975.1 uncultured Rhodospirillaceae bacterium
CAGGCGGTCCCGGAAGCCGACGCCGAGGACCCGGGCAAAGCAAGGTTCGTCGCAGGTGTACTTGGCCCAACCAACCGCACGGCTTCAATTTCCCCGGATGTAAATGATCCGGGCTATAGGAATACAGGTTTTGATGAATTATCCGCTTCCTACCGCGAGGCGGCAGAGGGACTTTTGGATGGTGGCGCGGACCTCATTTTGATTGAAACCATTTTCGACACCTTGAACGCTAAAGCGGCTATTTACGCCGTTCTATCGGTGCAGGAAGACCGGGGTGAGGATATTCCACTGATGCTCTCGGGCACCATTACTGATGCATCAGGGCGGACATTATCTGGGCAAACACCTGAGGCTTTCTGGAATTCAATCGCGCATGCGAAACCTCTAATTGTCGGGTTGAATTGTGCGCTTGGCGCGGCCGATTTACGTCCACACATTCAGGCGCTTTCGCGTGTCGCAGACACCTTTGTTAGCATCCATCCCAATGCCGGTCTGCCCAATGAATTCGGAGAATATGACGAGACCCCGGCGGATATGGCGGACACCATCGGTGAATTTGTGGATAGTGGATTTGTAAATGTTGTCGGGGGGTGCTGTGGAACCACACCCGCGCATGTTCAAGCGCTCTCTGATCTTGTGTCGGATGCCGCGCCCAGGCCGTTGCCGGTCCTGCCCATTCAATGCCGTTTAAGCGGTTTGGAGCCGCTATGTGCTGATGATGTGACGGGATTTATCAATGTCGGAGAACGCACGAATGTCGCTGGCTCCGCCCGATTTAATCGGCTGATTGTTGAGGGTGATTACGAAACTGCTTTGGACGTCGCTCGCCAGCAAGTGTTGAACGGTGCCCAGATTATTGACGTGAACATGGATGAAGCCATGCTTGATTCGGTCGCCGCAATGGACCGTTTCTTGAAACTGATTGCGGCAGAACCAGACATTTGCCGCGTTCCAATCATGATCGACTCCTCGCGTTGGTCGGTTATAGAAGCGGGTTTAAAATGTGTGCAGGGCAAATCTGTCGTGAACTCCATCAGTCTCAAGGAAGGCGAAGAGGTTTTTGCCGCGCAGGCTCGTGAAATTATGAAATATGGGGCCGCCGTCGTCGTTATGGCGTTCGACGAGAAAGGCCAAGCGGATAGCTTCGACAGGATGATCGAGATCTGTGGGCGCAGCTATAAAATTCTTACGGAGGACATTGGGTTTGCGCCGCAGGACATTATTTTTGATCCCAACATTTTTCCCATCGCCACTGGTATTGCCGAGCATGCTAATTTCTCTGCTGATTACATCAACGCCACGCGGCACATTAAAGAGACGCTCCCCCATGCCCTGATCAGTGGCGGTGTCAGCAACATGTCGTTTTCGTTCCGGGGAAACACCGCAGTCCGAGAGGCCATGCACGCCGTTTTCTTATATCACGCGGTCCAAGCCGGGATGGACATGGGTATTGTGAACGCCGGGCAGCTTGCCGTTTATGCGGACATCCCGCCTGACTTGAGGGAGCGAGTTGAGGATGTTGTCTTGAACAGGCGTCCAGATGGGACAGAGCGCTTGCTCGCCGTTGCAGACGACGTCAGCGGTGTCAGTAAAAATATTGCGGAGGATCTCACTTGGCGCGAGGAACCTGTCACAGAGCGCCTGACCCACGCCCTGGTGCGTGGAATTACCGATTATATTGTGGCCGATACGGAGGAAGCCCGACAGAACGCTTCACGGCCGATTGAGGTAATCGAGGGCCCGCTGATGGATGGCATGAACGTTGTTGGGGATCTCTTTGGCTCCGGTCAGATGTTCTTGCCCCAGGTGGTCAAAAGCGCTCGAGTGATGAAACAGGCTGTTGCTCATTTAATTCCGTTCATCGAAGCTGAAAGAAACGAGACCAACCAAAGTTCAAGCAAGGGCAAGGTCCTGATGGCGACCGTTAAAGGTGATGTTCATGACATTGGTAAAAATATCGTTGGGGTTGTCCTGCAATGTAACAATTACGACGTCATCGATTTGGGGGTTATGGTGCCTTACGAGAAAATACTCAAAGAGGCCAAGGAAAAAAATGTCGATATCATCGGGCTCTCCGGATTGATCACACCCTCTTTGGAGGAAATGGTTGCGGTGGCATCGGAAATGACCCGTAGCGGTTTTGAAGTTCCCTTGCTAGTTGGCGGTGCGACGACATCCAAGATGCACACTGCGGTAAAAATTGCTCCGGCGTACCAGGGTCCAACCCTGCACGTAGTGGACGCCTCGCGGGCCGTCGGCGTTGCCAGCAGATTGTTAAGTGAAACACAAAAAGAAAACTTTGTTAAAAAAGTTGCTCACGAGTATAGCGCGCTGCGGCAGGCGCACAGTGCGCGCCAAGAGAAATCACTGGCGACGCTGGGGCAGGCCCGGAAAAATGCTGCTAAACTTGACTGGACGGCCTATACCCCGCCTCGCCCCGATAGTTTAGAGACAATCTCATTGCCGCAGTATGATGTGGAGGAACTCGTAGCCCGGATCGATTGGACGCCTTTCTTTCGGACCTGGGAATTGGCTGGAAATTATCCCCAAATTTTGCAGGATGATGTCGTTGGGGAGGCTGCACGTTCTTTGTTCAATGATGCAAAAAGCATGCTCCAAAGGCTCATCGACGAAAATTGGTTGACCGCGAACGGTATTCTGAAATTTTTTCCCGCGCATTCCCGTGGAGACGATGTAGAGATTTATTCCGATGAGAGCAGGGATACTGTCGTTGCGAGACTTCCTTTCCTTCGTCAGCAAATGGTTCGAAATCAAACTCGTGCAAATTTGTGTCTCGCTGATTTTATCGCCCCGAAATCATCAGGCGTGAATGACTATATCGGTCTTTTCGCCGTGACCGCTGGTGTGGGCATTGATGAAAAACTCTCGGAATTCGAGGGAGCCAACGATGACTATAACAGCATACTTCTGAAATCGCTGGCGGACCGTTTGGCAGAGGCCTTTGCAGAACGGCTGCATGAGCGGGTGCGCACCGATTATTGGGGATACGCCTCGTCGGAATGCTTCACCAACGAAGAACTCATCAAGGAAGCTTATATTGGAATTCGCCCGGCACCCGGTTATCCTGCTTGTCCCGATCATAGTCCCAAACGTCAGCTTTTCGACTTACTAGATGTGCCAAATGAAACAGGCATTGACCTGACGGAAAGTTTCGCAATGATGCCGACCGCATCGGTGTCCGGCTATTATTTTAGCCATCCCGACGCCCGCTATTTTGGGATCGGCCGTGTTGGCCGGGACCAGGTTGAGGATTATGCCCGGCGTCGCGGAGAGCAGGTGCGAACAGCAGAGCGTTGGCTGGCACCAAACCTAGTCTATGAGCGATCGTGAAAAGCTATGACCCTGCATCAGTTGACTTTAGCATGTTTGATTTTTGGTCGATTGGGAACTACACCCCCTTATCCCTAAACGACTAGACGTCATAAAATCCTCAATGATTCAGCGTCGAATACTTTATAGGCTCTGGCTGCGCCGTCTAAGAAAATTGATCAGAAATGACCAACTGATCCTCTCTATTTTGGCTGTTGTGGTGGGAGCGGCCGCCGCATTTGGCACAATCCTCATTCGCATCAGTATAACGTATATCGAAACCATTTTTATGGATACTGGTGGTGGTAGCATTGTCGCAAGGGCAGCGGATTTGCCCTGGTGGCAAATCATAATGGTTCCGACGCTTGGTGGGCTAATTGTTGGTTTGTTTATTTTTTATTTTATTCCGGGCCGCCGTCCCCAAGGCATTGCCAATGTTATTGAGGCGAGCGCCTTGCGCGGCGGCCGCATGTCCCTGCGGACGGGGATTGGGGCAGCGATCGCGAGTTCCGCCTCTATTGGTGCCGGGGCCTCTGTTGGTCGGGAAGGGCCCGCTGTCCATTTGGGCGCGACCTTCGGTGCCTGGATTGCGGAGAAACTCCATTTAACCAGGTCTCTCTCCCGCGCGCTTCTGGGGTGCGGCGCGGCTGCGGCTGTGGCCGCCTCTTTTAATGCCCCTATCGCCGGCGCCCTA
>CAXFCV010000012.1:0-3627 GCA_964000975.1 uncultured Rhodospirillaceae bacterium
CGAATCCCACCCTCACCGCCAAATTCCAACCCTTATGTGCCGTCTGCTGCCACTTCGTTAGGGTTCAGCCAGAAACTGAACCATTAGTGGAGGTCTCGGCCAAGACACATAACCTATGTGGTTTCGGAAAACCTATGACCGCCATTCGGTAAACGTGGCAGTGAAAAAAGACAGGCCGATAAACAGTATGAGCAGCGCGCCGGCATGCTCTAGAACGGCCGCGGCGATGGCAACTTCCGGCCGCTCTTTCCCCTGGGTTCTTCCCTTGGGAGCCTCCAAAAAGTTCATCACGAGCCGCCGGAACAGAATGCTAATGACGCCAAAGGCAGACATGGTAATTGCCATGCCAGCACTGATAGCAGCGACTAGGATAACCCCAGTACCAACCATGCCGTTAGCGAGCGCAAATAACATAACCAAGATTGCGCCAGTACACGGCACGGCGCCCGCGACAAAGGCCAGCAAACCTTGATACCCAAGATCATGATGATGATGGTCGTGACCGGCAGCGTGAAGATGATAGAGGCCATGACGGACGGCCGTAAACGCCTTACGAACGGCCCGGCTCAGCAAGAAAAAACCAATCGCGGCGATCAGGCCAAAGCTCACCATGCGGATCCAAAGCGACTCCGCTGGTGATCCGCCAATAAAATGTCGGAACGAAATATCCACAAGCCACACCAAAAGAACGGCGGCCACCACATGGGGGACAGCGATCTGAAATCCCATGGCAACCCCCCGCCACAGCTTGGCCTCCCTGCCAACAAAAAAAGAGGCAACGACCATCTTGCCGTGACCGGGCCCGACCGCATGCACAGCGCCATAC
Source organism: uncultured Rhodospirillaceae bacterium (assembly GCA_964000975.1). Classification (GTDB taxonomy): domain Bacteria; phylum Pseudomonadota; class Alphaproteobacteria; order Rhodospirillales; family UBA2165; genus TMED167. The sequence continues at coordinate 827 of CAXFCV010000012.1, forward strand.
AGGAATGCAAACCAGATACCTACCCATAGTGCTCCCAATCCACCACCGGCTTTGATATCCGCCATATAACGTCCCAACCCAAGCACCATGCTACGCTGCAAATCGATCACCTGTCGAAACTTCTGGGAGAGAAAACCTGGCACTTGAGGCTCCGCAAGACCCCCGGATATCCCGGGACCGTCGTTTGATCTAGCAGCTTCAGGGTCGGCCTCGTACAACGGCGGCTTTGATGGCCGGAGGTTAATTTGCGCAAAGGTGTCACGAGCGGGCCCGTCCGCGACAGCGACCCCCCTCTGAGCGACCCCTGCGCCAGAGGCTTCCGCCATTGGAGACAACCATACTACCACCGCCAGTGTGGCAATAACCTGGATCATTCTCCGGTACATATGAGTTCCAATAAGTCGGGATAAACAGAGTTAAAATAAATTGGGTTCTTTTCATCCTTCGAAATCTGAAACGTGCAAAATCCCCCCTGTTCACCGGCAAAACGGGCTGGGTCTATTTTATCAAAAGCCACGTCCACATAATAGGTGTTGTCTAACACCGAGACGGTCAATTTATCAGCCGCCGGATCAACCGGCTCCGGCAGATATGCCACAAATTCCATTACCAAGGTGGTTTGCTGAATCATAGCAGCGTAACTTTGCACACGTGTCAGCCGAAGGGGCTTGCCATTGATCTTCACATGGGTGAAGTAACTGTCCTCCAGGGTCGCTTCGAATGCTCCTTTGCGGAGTACCTCTGTCTCCGCCGCATCGAACGTACCGCTCTTGTCCGTGTCAAATTCGCCTATAATGCCGGCACTAAAAAATGGATCAAATGCCCAGCGTACCTTGAGTGCCCTTACTTTTCCCGCCTCGAATTGAAATGTCGTTACCACGTCGATCCAGATATGAGGGTGCGTATGGCCGGCCTGCGGCAAAATGGTAGATAATACAAATACACATAGCGCCCAAAAACTTCTCAGAGGCATCCGCTAATTTCTCCATAGCCATTCATGCTTTCATTCTTGCAATATTCAATTGTTGACCAACGATGAAACCGAGAGAGACGCAAAGAGGTCAGAAGGACTAAAATCGGGAATGAGAGAGTTTGCATATGAGTGGGCGGTTAAGGCGTATTGGCCGCCACAAACCGTTGTATAAATTCACGGTAAGTGTTGGGGGATCGGCCAAGTATGGCCTTGAGGGTAATATCATTGCCGTATTTGTAGCCATGTGTATCGTAATGACGGCACATGGCGGAATAGGTCTCGATGGCATAGGCCGTCCAGTTACGATCCCGCGCCCAAGCCTGCCAATCTGATAGGTCACGTTGCACCGCCGTTACCTTGCGGCCCAACTCATCGGAGATGATCTCCGCCATCTTGGTATGGCTGAGGAGGTCAGTCCCACATAGTTCGTAGGATGCTCCCTGGAATGCTGGTTCGAGCAGTATTCGGGCCATCGCTGCTGCCAGGTCGACGGTATCAATGACGTTCATTAAACTCTCTGGCGAATACGGCCTGGCATAAAGCCCCGTCTCCAGGACCTTAGGCCACTCTACGCGAATATTCTGCATGAACATGGAGGGCTGAACGACAGAAACCATTAGGTCCGTATTAATCAAATACTCCTCGAGGCGGAGTTTTTGCCAATGATGCCCCAAATCCTCCATCTGCGCGTGATAAGCGGAACTAAATAGAAAATGCGATACTCCCTCAGCGACCGCTGCATCCACGACCCGTTTACCGATGTCTAGTTCGTCTTCCTGAAAGCGGGGCGGAATTAGGCACACATTGTCTACCCCAGACATCGCCCGTTTCACATCATCGGTATTGCGAAAATCCCCCCGCACTACGTCTGCCACCCCCAAGTCTCTCAGGTATGCGGCGGAGGCATCACTAGACGAGAGCACCCGCACCTCAGCATTTTGCCGCAACAGCTCCTGGATCAGTGGCAACCCAACAGCGCCGGACGGTCCCACAATTAGGATCATATTAGCCTCTCCCTCCGCGAGTTTAGAAGGCTATGATACGGGACTGTAAAAGAAATGAAAAACCCGGAGTCTACAGCAGAGTGGGGCCGGCGTAATAGTCAGACTACTCTAAGCTAATCTTAGGAGCTTAACTGACCGCCCAGAAATCAGACGTCAAATTCTCAGAGGCGTGGGGCTCCAAATGAGTAACGAGCTTGTCCGGACTTTTGGATGATCAGGCGGTCAACTCCTGCAGGGCAAGGGCTAAATTGTCGGTAGAGGGTGCTAATTCACCTGCCTGTATGCGCTTCGTGATCGAAGTGACGACTGCGTTTACCGGCGCACCCCCACCCCGCGCGGCGGCTTCCTCGGCAACAAGACCGTTGATCAGGTCCACTTCGCTGAGACGCCCTTTAAGATGATCTTGCAGGACACAATCCCGGGCCCGAGGGCCAATATCCGCCGCCAGCTTATCAAACAGCGTTTCCAGTAGCCGGTTTGTATCTTTGATGTCTTCTTCTCCAAGCCCAAAAATAGGTTGTATTTTATAGCCGCGAGCCTGTCCGACAGCCAGGGCCTCACTTCCGGCACGTAGCACGAACTCTCGCATACCGGGAACCTTCATGGCATCCGACAATGTCAGGCCTAACATGGCGAGAGGCCCCAAACACATAGCATTTACGATGAGCTTCATCCATTTGGCAGCGATAATATCATCAGTTTGAGACACTACGCCGACATGGTTGAGGAGCTCCTTGACCTCGCCAATGCGAGCCTCCATGGAGGGCTTTAGGGCGCCCAAACCGAACCATGTTTTAGCGGGCGGTGTGTTACGCTGAACAACA
>CAXFCV010000013.1:0-2850 GCA_964000975.1 uncultured Rhodospirillaceae bacterium
CCCACGCCCACAGGGGTGCCTGTCACGATGATATCTCCCGGCAGCAGAGTTATACCGGTTGAGATGGTTTCGATTAGGGTTGGGATATCGAATATCAATGCCGAGCAGCTTGAGTCCTGGCGGATTTCGCCATTAACCTCTGTTTTTAGATGGAACGTATCCGGATGGCCGGCCTCATCGGCGGTAAGTAAAACCGGCCCCATAGGACAATAGCCGTCCAGTCCTTTTCCGATGAACCACTGTTTGTGCTGATGTTGCAGGGTTCGCGCAGTGACATCGTTGGAGGTGGTATAGCCATAGACATGGTCAAAAGCATCTGCCCTGGAAATGCCGCGGCCCTCGGTGCCGATGATTACAGCAAGTTCTCCTTCGTAGTCAGTGGAGTTGGTCGGGTCGAGGTACGCCGGGATCGGGTCGAATGGTCCACTTACGCTTGTCGTAGCTTTTGTGAAAATGATGGGATCATCCGGCACCGCCGTCGCCCCAGAAGTCGCGTCAAAACCGGAATCGTGAAATTCCTGGGCGTGTTCATGGTAGTTCCGCCCCACCGCCATCACGTCGCGCCGGGGCTCGGGGATAGGTGCTTTTAAAACCACATCATCAGCATTGAGATGGGACTTCTCACCAGCACCATCAATGGCCGCCTGGGCGTGACTAAGACCATCATGCCCTCTCTCAATCAACGCCTGCATTGTGGATGGAAGGGAAGGGTCTGCTGCTTTTAAATCCGTGATAGTTTTCGATTTGGTGTTCAATGCTCCGATCTTGTCGGCGCCGTTATGGGTAAATGTAACCAGTCTCATGTCCGAATCTACCTTCTTACCATGATAAAATAATTAACGCGCGAGTTTTTCAGGCGTCAGAACATGCGCCTCGATTTTTGCCTTAATGTCTTCTGGGAGTGGTGCGGATTTGCGGCGGTTCATGTCAAATGCCACCTCAACGGTTGTTTGGATGGCACAGAGTGTGCCGCTGTCAGCCTCAAACATCCGTTGTTCATGGGTCAGGCTTTTGCCGCCCACGCGGATCCATGCGCCGCGAATCTCCATGAGTTGGCCGGCTGTAATCTCGTGGATGAAGTCAATGGAAATATTGGCAACCACGATCCCCATTCCATCACGTGTGAGTTCCGATTGCTTAACTCCGGCGGCTTGCCACATTTGAAATCCGCCATCGTCAAAATGTTCGGCATAAAAACGAACATTCATATGACCGTAATGGTCACAATGCTTGGGCAGGACAATACTACGATAGGTAATTGCCCAATCCGTTCTCGAATCGGTCATGAAATACACCCACTATTAAATCGCTTAAGAGACTATCCATCAATGGCGGTTGCGCAAGGACTTAGATCCTCGGTCAATAAGCTGAATACCGATCACATGACATGTTCTTCCTGTGACAGATGTTAGGTTGTCGATCTTAAAAATGACTCGGTGATGACCGTGAGGGCAACCCACAGGCCAACATCCAAAATAACGATGCCTCCGGCCACTGCTCCGCTGATATCCAATGCGGACTTTGCTACAAACCAAGTGTAGGCTAACACTAGTCCCAGCAAGAGCAAGTTCAGCAGTCCAGCGGCCTCACCGGGTATTAATCCGAGCTGAAACAGGATGGCGAACGGCAGGTAAAAGCCGTTCTGTAAAACTGCGGCCCAATTGTAGGCAATTATGAAACCCGCATACCGCTCCTGCTTTCCCAGGGTCTCGACGAGATAAAAAACGACGAGCGGAAATAATACCCAGCCAATTACATAGGCGATGGCTTCGATGGTATAAAACCGGACGGCGCTGGCGCCGATATCATCGACATTAAAACGAATGATCAGGAGGATCAGGAATAAGGGGGCAATCAGGACGGCGGCGAAAAAAGATCTCCAAAACCCAGCAGTGCTATTATCAAAGTAAGACAGGCCGTTTGTATCCGCGCGTGCAAGCCTATAGGCACCGTACAGCGCATTCGTCACATATTGGCCACTGATCATCTAAAAATATCCAAACTTTCTTGAGCACTGCCGTCAGGGCCCCGTGTCCCAATCAGCGCCGGCATGGCGTTAGGCGAAGAAGTTGTCCATCGTCTTCAGATAGATTTTGCTGAGTGCATCAATGTCCGCCACCTCAATGCATTCATTGGTCTGGTGCATCGTCCGCCCGACCATACCGAATTCTGCCACTGGGCAGTAATCTTTAATGAACCGGGCATCAGATGTCCCCCCTGAGGTGCTGAGTTCTGGGACTTTTCCGGTGACCTCTTGCACAGCAGCGCTCAGGACCTCACTCAAGGGACCAGGAGGTGTCAGAAATGACTCGCCGGTGACGCGGACTTCTAAGTCGTAATCACCGCCGACGCTATCCAACTTTTCTCGGACCCAGGATTTAATTTCTTCGGCCCGGTGAAGGTCGTTAAATCGGATGTTGAACACCACCTGTGCCTTAGCAGGGATTACATTTGTTGCCGTATTTGCAACATCCATGGTCGATACCTGTAGTGTCGATGGCTGGAAATGATCCGAGCCTTGATCCAATTCCGCCGCTGTGAGGGCAGTGACCATGGCGGCGGCCCGATGGACTGGGTTATCGGCCAGATGGGGGTAAGCAGTATGCCCCTGGGTCCCGAACACAGTAAGGTAACCGTTTAAGCTCCCGCGACGGCCGATCTTGATCATATCGCCAAGCTGCCGGGGATTGGTTGGTTCTCCGACAATACAGGCGTCGAGGGTTTCTCCTTGGTTGGTAATCCAATCCAGGAGTTTTTGTGTGCCGTTGACGGCTGGTCCCTCTTCGTCACCAGTGATCAAAAAGGATAGGGAGCCATTGAAATCTCCTTTCCGGGTCTCGAGGAATCGGG
>CAXFCV010000014.1:0-2053 GCA_964000975.1 uncultured Rhodospirillaceae bacterium
ATACGCTCATCCGTCAGGTGGCGCGGGAAGAAATTCTTAGCCGCTATCAATCTCTTCAGGACCATGAGGTCAGCGGTAAACGGTCAGGTGAAATCGTCACCGAGGCCGATCTACAGAGTGAGCGGCGGCTCTCTCAGGGTCTCATAGAGTTGCTTCCCGGCAGTACCGTGATCGGAGAGGAGGCCTATGAGGCCAACCCCGGGATTATTAGTCGGTTTGAGCAACAGGCACCGGTGTGGGTGCTTGACCCGCTAGATGGAACCCGTAATTATTCAGAAGGAAGGCCGTGTTTTTGTGTCATCGTGGCACTTGTGGCTAAACAAGTCACCCAGGCTGGCTGGATTTTCGACCCCCTAAAAAACATCATGTATTCTACCAGAAGGGGAGAGGGCGCTAAGCGGGAGTATGAGCCCCTCCAAACTCAGCCGGCAAAGAATCTCGAAGACATGGTGGGCTCGGTCAGCAAGACTCGCCGGGCCAAGATCGATGCGCAATATGGTACCACAGGTACAAACCGGCCAAATGAATTGGTGCGGTATCGCTGCATCGGCATGGAATATGTCGATATGGTGCTAGGGACCCTGGATTTTGCTGAATATGGCAACCTCAAACCCTGGGATCATGCGGCGGGCCTTCTCTTGCTGAAAGAGTCCGGGGGACACGCTGCCCATGTGGCATCAAAAAGGGAATACGTGCCCGGGCCAGTTGAACGCTCTCGGCTCATCGCCACCAGAACCGAGCAAAATTGGCCAGATATAGAGCGCCTTCTGTCAGATTAAGACGGATGTAAAAGGATGTTCTATTCTCTCGGGCACGGATGAGCGGGCACACTTGTTGCCGGAGGAAGACAGACATTTCGTTAATTATAACGGGAACAGCCTTTCCGATCGTGCCCTCCCGAAGTTGGGCGATAGGGCTTCGGCATACGCGCGAATTCTAGGCTTTTGACTTGGCGTTCTGCCATAGCGTCTCCATGTCCGCCAGCGTGGCGGATTCGACCGATTTGTCTGAATCCTGTAGAGCTTTTTCTATATATCTGAAACGTTTCTCAAATTTTGCATTTGTATGGCGGAGCGCCTCCTCGGGATCAATCCCCAATTTGCGGGCAACATTCGCCACAGAAAAGAGAACGTCGCCAAATTCATCAATTAACTTCGTTTTATCCTCGGCACCGTCTGCCACCCCGGCAACCTCGCTTAACTCGTCAAGTTCCTCACCGAGTTTATCAATGGAGCCAGAAATATCTGGCCAGTCAAATCCAACTCGGGCCGCCCGTCGCTGCAGTTTATATGCACGGATCAGGGCGGGGAGCCCCCGTGCCACGCCATCTAGTGTGCCAGCACCCTTCGAGGATCCTTTTGCAGCCCGCTCTGCCGCTTTTTGGATTTCCCATGCATCCGATTGGGCATCAGCGGATTGTCTCTCGACGTCCCCAAACACGTGGGGGTGACGGCAGATCATTTTCTCTGAAATGCCCTCGACGATATCATTAAACCCGAAGTCTCCCATCTCCTTGGCTATTTGAGCATGGTATACAACTTGGAGAAGTAAGTCGCCCAACTCATCACGGAGATCCACCATATCTCCTCGTTCGATCGCGTCAGCGACCTCGTAGGCTTCTTCAATTGTGTAAGGCGCGATGGAGGCAAAGGTTTGCTCAATATCCCACGGGCACCCACCATCGGGGTCGCGGAGACGGGACATCACCTCGAGAAGCCGGTCCATGGCGGGACAGGCATTTTTAGGAGCCTGTGAACTCATAATCCATGGATAAGGTTCCTATTACCTAAATGCTAGCAGAAACTCATAGATCTGCTGACTACTGTCATGCCTTAACTGGATCGCCAAATGCCTAAATCCATGCAATACCTGAGCATAAGCTGATTTTACCCCAGGACCAGTCGTAAAAATTCCTAACCGTTCCAGCGTTCCTAATTACCCCCCTTTTTGGGATTGCTCGCCTCAGAGACTCTTCCCAAAAATGTACCGCGATCGCCAGTTAAAGCGTTTACGCCGGAACAAACGGTACCCTCGTTGACAGCCAAAGCGGGAG
>CAXFCV010000015.1:0-2406 GCA_964000975.1 uncultured Rhodospirillaceae bacterium
AAGGCCAAGTGCCAAAGGTGCGGCAACGCCGTTTCAGCAAGCGAACATATTCACCAATTTTTGTATGGCTGATTGCCCTGTTCGGGGTATTTTTGCTGTGGAAAAGGTTTGCAACTATGAAGACCGCGCATAAAGTTGGGTTGTTAGGGAGGCCTGTAATGTCCGACTTTGAAATGGAACCACTGGTCAGAAACGCATGGTACATTGGGGCCTGGGCTGATGAGCTGGCCGATGGCCCCATCGGCCGCGAGATAATGAGCGAAGATGTTGTTCTGTTCCGGGACGGAGCGGGCAAGGCATCCGCTCTGGAAGATCGATGCTGTCACCGAGGCGTTAAGCTATCACTCGGATACTGCGACAAGGGCGGCCTTGTGTGTGGCTACCACGGTCTCGTGTTCGACGGCGAGGGTGCCTGCATCGATAATCCAGGAGAGAAACTCAACCCGTCTTATAGCGTGCGCGCTTACCCTGTAGTCGAGCGCCAAAATTTCATTTGGATTTGGACGGGTGACCCCGCCCGCGCTGACACGAGTCTTATTATCGATTGGCCCTTCCATGATGATTGGTCATGCAATTTTGGGCGTTACGACATTAATGCCAACTTTATGTTCATGGTCGATAACCTAATGGACCTAACCCACCTGGGCTACGTCCACGGCTCCACAATCGGCGGCAACCCGGAGCAGCATAATGATGCTGAGATAACCACCACCAAGAAAGAAAATGGTGCACATTTTCTGCGCTGGATGCTGGACTCTGTGCCACCGCCGTCCTTCAAAAATGTGGGTGGCTTCACCACCAATATCGACCGATGGTCCGACTTCGAGTATATCGCGCCCTCGTCCGTACTTCAGTGGGGCGGCGGCCTTCCTGTGGGCAGGGGTGCCCGGAAAAATCGGCTCCAGAGCGGCGCGCTATCGCTGCGCCAGTTCCACCATGCAACGCCTAAAAGCGAGAACCAATATCACTATTTCTTCTCTGCTGGTCTCGACGGATTGGATGCGGATTCGCCTGGAGGCCAACAGTTCTACGAGGACATCCTTGAGGCGTTTCTGGAGGACAAGCTGTTCATAGAGTCTCAACAGCATGGTGTGGAGCGCGATCCGAGCCGCAGGCTGCTCTTACGCGAGCATGACCGGGCCGTCGCCTACAGCAGGCAAGCCATCCACGAGATGCAGGCCGCTGAGGTGCAGCTGGCAGCGGCGGAATAAGTCCCCTTTTATTTTCCGTCGTTCTCCGGCGTGTAGTAATAATGCAGCTCGAACATCACACACCCACCGTCTGATTTGAAGGGGCCATGGTAAACGCCCGGTGGGCGACAGGCATATGTCGGCGCGTGGAACTTTTCTCCGCCGTTCCCATTAATGTCATTGCCGACGATAAGGTCACCCTCCACCAAATAGACCTCTTCCCAGTGGTCATGGATGAACGGCGCAGTGGAATACACACCAGGAAGCAGACGCAGAAATCGGGACCGACTGCCGGTCTTGTTTTCCTCGTCCAGATCCGACGTCAACACTTTTTGCTGCATGCCCGGCGGATATCCCGGTGGTTCTTCCCAGCCTTCATCCATATCCAGTGGTGCGAATTCCAGATGCGGTTTACCTATACCCATAATAGTGTGTCTCCATACCCTATTGTTCGTTACAATTTCTGCTAAAATCCATCGTCAAAATATATTGCCGCGCTCGTATTGCACAGGCCAATCCACATTTCCGGCTTTTAGCGTCTTGGCAGATTGAAGCGGCCAGTAGGGATCGGCAAGCAGAGCGCGCCCCATGATGACCAGGTCGGCATCGCCGTTGGCAAGGATACTCTCTGCATGCTCTGGGGTATAAATTAAACCAACCGCGCCGGTCATTATCCCGGCTCCGTCCTTGACCGCTCTCGCCAGAGGCACTTGGTAGCCGGGGTGAATGGGAACCTGCTGATCCGGTGACGTGCCTCCAGAGGAGCAATCGATCAAGTCCACCTGCCCTCTCTCCTTGAGGATCTTTGCGAGACGGATAGAGTCGTCAATACCCCAGCCCCCCTCAAGCCAATCAGTCGCAGAGATGCGAAGAAACAGCGGTAGTTCATCCGGCCATTCAGAGCGCACGGCTTCGATGACTTCAAAAAGAAATCGGCAACGCTTGTCAAAATCACCGCCATAACCATCATCCCGTATGTTGGAAATAGGATTATAGAACTGGTTGATCAGATAGCCATGTGCGCCGTGAATTTCTAGCAGCTTGAATCCAGCCTCACGCGCCCGCCGGGAGCCGTCTCGAAAGCTCTCCACGATCACATCGATGCCGCCCTGATCAAGGGCCGCTGGAGTGCGCCACCCCCCCGAAAACGGGATCGCCGAGGCACTTACCGTAGGCCAAGCATCCCGTCCCTTCTGGATCGGAAGGCTGCCCTCCC
>CAXFCV010000016.1:0-4158 GCA_964000975.1 uncultured Rhodospirillaceae bacterium
CCGTTCACAAGGTCAACTCCGTGAGAGCTGAATGTATGCAAGATTTTTCTAAAGATTCTCAATCCCTATACGCTCGGGTCCCGTCCGTCGACAAACTTTTACGGTTGGAGTCCGTCGCTTCGATCATGGAAACATATGGTCGCCATCTGACAACGGAGGCGGTGAGGACGCTAATTGCAGAGGCTCGAGCTGAATTACAGGATGAGGGGGAGAGAGTGCTTGAACGATTTTCTGAAGGTGTCTTGGCCCATGTTTTGGAGACCCGCCTGTCGAAACAAACGGCGCCCTCTCTCAGGCGAGTTTTTAATTTGACGGGTACTGTGCTGCATACAAACCTGGGGAGAGCGCCGCTTCCTCAAGAGGCAATTGATGCCATGGTCAACGTGGCAGGCGGAGCATCTAATCTGGAGTATGACCTCGAAAAGGGTAAGAGGGGTGACAGAGACAGCCATTTAGAGAGCCTGTTGCAGGAGATCACGGGTGCAGAAGCGGCGACCGTCGTAAACAATAACGCCGCCGCCGTCCTGTTGGTGCTCAACACGCTTGCCAACCGAAAAGAGGTCCCCGTGTCCCGGGGCGAGCTAATTGAGATCGGCGGCGCCTTCAGAGTTCCTGATATTATGAAGCGGGCGGGGGCTAAGCTCGTGGAAGTGGGTACCACAAACCGGACGCACTATGAGGATTATGCAGACGCGGTCAGTTCTAAGACCGGAGCGTTGATGAAGGTGCATACAAGCAACTATATGGTTCAAGGTTTCACCAAAGAGGTTAGTGGGCGGGAGTTATCGAGACTTTCGCGGGATTCGGGCTTGCCCCTCATTGAGGATTTGGGCAGTGGCACGCTAACGGATCTCACAGCTTATGGCCTGCCGCACGAGCCCACTGCACAGGAGACCCTCGCGAATGGTATCGACTTGGTCACATTCTCGGGTGATAAACTTCTGGGGGGGCCACAGGCCGGCCTTATCGTGGGGCGGAAGGATTTGATCGCTGTGATTAAGAAAAATCCCATAAAGAGGGCGATGCGGCTGGATAAGATAACCATCGCCGCCTTAAGCGCGGTTTTGGAGCTTTACCGTGACCCGGACCGGCTGGCTAAGCGCGTTCCAGCGATCCGCTTGCTGGCCAAACAGGAGGCCGAAATCCGGCAAATTGCGAAGGGGATAGAGGAGCCATTGCGGGTCGTGTTAGGGACAGCTTTTGACGTCACCACCGCGCCATGCCTGAGCCAGATCGGCAGCGGTTCTCTGCCAGTCGAAAGGCTGAAGAGTGCGTCTATCTCCATTGAGCCGTTGGGTAAAAATAAGGGCAAAGCATTGAACAGGCTGGCCTCTGCCTTTCGGTCATTGCCCATACCGGTAATTGGTCGCATTCAGGATAATACGCTCTTGCTGGATGTTCGGTGTTTGGACGATGTCGATGGATTCTTAGCTCAGCTCAACGGGCTGGATGGCAGTCAGACATGATCATCGCCACGGCGGGACATATCGACCACGGTAAAACAGCCTTGGTAAAGGCGCTGACGGGGATCGATACTGACCGATTGCCGGAAGAAAAAAAACGGGGCATGTCCATTGATCTAGGTTTTGCCTACCATTCCCTCCCGAGTGGGCAGGTGCTGGGGTTTGTGGATGTGCCGGGTCACGAGCGCTTTATCCGAAACATGCTCGCGGGCGTAACTGGCATAGATTATGCCTTACTGATTGTGGCGGCAGACGACGGACCCATGCCGCAAACAGAAGAACATTTAGCTATTCTTGATCTGCTCGGTGTCAGCGATGGTGTGATTGCCCTGACAAAGATAGATCGGGCGGATGCCGCGCGGCTAGAGGAAGTGACGACGGATATTGAAGTCCTGATTGCCGGGAGCTGCATGGAGGGCGCGGACATTATGCCAGTATCAGCCATCCAGGGAACGGGTGTTGACGACCTGCGTGTGCATTTGGAAACGATGACTGATCTAGTTGGGGATAAAGAGGGCGAGGGACATTTCCGTCTCGCCATTGATCGTTGCTTTTCGGTCCAAGGGGCTGGCCTGGTTGTCACAGGGGGTGTCTTCTCGGGCAAGGTAAATTTGGGGGATCACCTGACATTGTCGCCGCAGGGGGTTGTCGTTCGTGTGCGAGGCATACACGCCCAGAATAAAGAGTCGGAGGCCGGCGTATCTGGGCAGCGTTGTGCACTTAATATCACCGGGTCCGACTTGAAAAGTACCGAGGTTCATCGCGGCGGCTGGCTTGTTGCCAATGAGATCCATGCCCCGGTTGCTCGCTTTGACGCCCGGCTGCGAGTTCTAAAAAGCGAGGCGCGTCCCTTGCGCCATTGGACCCCGGTTCATGTCCATTTGGGGGCTGCCGAACTGCCGGGAAGGATTGCTGTTCTGGGAGAAAAATCGATCGCGCCGGGCGGCAGCGGCTTAGTTCAGGTGGTGCTTGATCGACGGATTGGGGTTTTAAAGGGCGACGGTTTCATTCTCCGCGATCAGTCGGCTCAGCGGACCATTGCTGGGGGAGATGTAGTTGACCCTTTTCCGCCAGCCCGTGGCCGGGCCAAACCGGCACGTTTGGCCTTCTTGGCAGACCTGGAAAAACCGTCGGCGGATGATGCGCTTTCGGCACTTTTATCCAATAATCCGGCAGGAATTGAACTGATACCGTTCATGGTGACGTGGAATTTGACGGCGGAAGATAAGGAAATGGTTCTCGCGCTAGTCGAGCATGTGATTGCGGGCCCCGAAGCCGCGCCAGTGATTTTTTCCCCCGTGCACTGGGAGGCGCTTCAGCAGGAGACCATCAGAAACCTTAAGGCTTGGCATGAGACGAATCCTGAGCGCGCGAGCCTCAATACCCATGGCTTGAGATCATCGGTGAGTGTCCGCATGGCGCTGCCGACGTATCAGGATATGCTGGACAGATTAGCGGCGGATAAAAAGATAATAAATCTTGGAGCTGGATATTGCCTGCCCGGGTTTGAGCCGATTATGTCTAAAAAGGATACCGCCCTCTGGAATAAGATTAGACCAATTTTAGCGGAGGGTCATATGAAACCGCCGGTGGTTGCAGAGCTTGCGGACCAATTGGACGCCAACCCCAAAGACCTTGGGAAGTATCTCGTGCGCACGGCCAAATTGGGAATGGTGCGCCAGGTAGCGAAAAACCGATTTTTACTCCCAGAGGCGATTTTAGCGCTTGCACAGATTGCCGAGCAACTCGGCGCTGACAGGGGAGAGGCGGGTTTCGGTGCTGCAGATTTCCGAGATCGCACCGATGTTGGCCGCAACCTTGCGATCGAAATTCTCGAATTCTTTGACCGCTCCGGGTTCACGTGGCGTTCTGGCGACACACGCAAAGTATTGAAGCCTGTATCAGATGTGTTCGGAGATTCAGTCTGACATCAATGTTACCTGCTCGAGGGCAGTTCTATTTATTCTCTCTGCCGGATCTTGCTTCCACTCAGATCCCGAGTGTGGGGGCTGCGTACTTGCCTGATCCCCGTTGCGGAAATTTCGCTAAAGCAAAACCCTGCTGGTGGCAGGCGCGTGTGATCACTAGACCCTTCCAATAAGCGCCGCCGATTAGGATCAGTGCTCCTGCGGCCCCTAGTAAAATCGTCGGGAGCGTTGGCAATGCAATGGCAAGCATGAGCAACAGGGCCGGAAAGAGATGAGCAATGGCGTGAACTTTTAAAGTATTTGAAAACAGGATTATACGGGATTTCGGCCCGATGCCGTTGGTTTTGGCGTTAATCACATAATTTCGCCACAAGACCGCATTCACTGCAGTCAGGACCAGTCCGGTTACTGGCAGCAACGTCGGAACCGCCATATTTTGCGAGGAAATTGCGAGGATGAGTGCCACCAGACCGGTCCCTTCGAGGATACCGGATGCCATTAGCATCCAGGGCATGGCCGACACCCGCCAGGAGGGTATGCCTTTTGACGCGTGTAAAATACGGGCTTGGCAATAGAGAAACACAACGGCAGCAAAAGCTACAAGGGTGTGCAAGGTTATTGAAGGAAAGACAAAGTCCGCCAGTCCTGCTCCATAGAGGACCCCTACAGCATACACCTCCCGCGACATCCAGGAGGATTGCGGCCGCAAAATTACATAAAGTGCTCGCAGTTTGCGGCCTATTTTCAACCAGACGAAAAAGAGGCCA
>CAXFCV010000017.1:0-2575 GCA_964000975.1 uncultured Rhodospirillaceae bacterium
AACTGGTGAAGCTAGCAGAAAACGCCTATCGCGATACAAATATTGCATTTGCAAACGAAATGTCGATGGTATGTGAAGATTTAGGCGTCGACGTTTGGGAAATGCGGGACTTGGCAAACCGGCACCCCCGCGTCGACATTCTCCTTCCGGGCCCGGGTGTCGGTGGCCACTGTATTGCCGTGGATCCGTGGTTCATTGTTGACTCCGCCCGAGATAGCACTCCGCTCCTTCAAGCCGCACGGCATGTAAATGATTTTAAACCTCAAAGAGTGACCGAGACTATACTCTCCGAGGCTAAACGCTGTTCCGCGAGGGCAATTTGCTGTCTTGGTCTTTCTTATAAGGCTGATATTGACGATCTGCGCGAAAGTCCCTCTGTTGATATTGTTGATATGGTGTCTCGTCGTTTTGAGGGCACACTATTCGTCGTTGAGCCACACATTGACGCGCTTCCTACGAAGCTCCAAGGTTCTCCTGGTTTAAGATTGACGGAAATAAGGGATGGACTGGACCATAGCGATATTGTGGTTTTGCTGACGGATCATAAAGAGTTTCGGAGCATACCAGCGGATGATCTGAAAGATAAGAAAGTCATTGATACCCGCGGCGTGTGGCGATCTATCGGGTAAGAAAGGACGTTTATATCATGGCGGAGAAACGGGCCCTTATCGCCGGTATTACAGGACAGGATGGCGCTTACCTTGCGGAGATTCTGCTGGAAAAGGGATATGAGGTGCACGGGGTCAAGCGTCGATCGTCTTCCTTTAACACGGGGAGAATTGATCATCTATACCAAGACCCCCATCAGGACGAGGTCAAATTCAAAATGCATTTCGGTGACATGACAGACGCCACGAACCTAATCCGACTTGTGCAAACCGTTCAGCCGACTGAAATTTATAACCTGGCGGCACAAAGTCACGTGCATGTAAGTTTTGAAACGCCGGAATATACGGCAAATGCGGATGCGCTCGGCGCCCTAAGGATTCTGGAAGCCGTCCGCATACTGGGGATGACAGATACTGTAAAATTTTATCAAGCCTCCACCTCAGAGCTTTACGGCAACGCTGTTGAGATCCCCCAAACGGAGACGACGCCGTTTCATCCCAGAAGCCCTTATGGCGCAGCCAAACTTTATGCCTATTGGATAACGGTAAATTACCGAGAGGCCTATAATATGCACGCCTCCAATGGGATTTTGTTTAATCATGAGAGCCCGCGCCGCGGCGAAACCTTTGTGACGCGAAAAATCACGCGAGCTGTGGCTGCTATCGAGTTGGGTAGGGAGGAAAAGTTGTTTCTGGGTAATCTGGACTCGCTTCGGGACTGGGGTGACGCGCGTGATTATGTCCTGGGCATGTGGATGATCCTGCAACAAGACAAGCCGGATGACTATGTTTTGGCGACTGGGGAACAGCACTCCGTGCGGGAGTTTGTCGAGCTCGCTTTTGCAGAGATCGGCCGGCAAATAAGCTGGCAAGGGACCGGCGAGACAGAGACCGGCGTTGACAAGTCCACCGGGGACGTTTTGGTTGAAGTAGACCCACAATATTTCCGTCCAACAGAAGTTGACAGCCTCTTGGGCGATCCCACGAAGGCAAAAAATATCCTCGGCTGGACTGCAAAACGACGGTTCGAAGACCTGGTAAAGGAGATGGTCCACGCTGACAGGGAATTGATCAAGGTAGAAAGTCATGGGCGTTGAGCTGATCGAACCCTATTCCTTATCTGGAAAAACGGTCTGGGTCGCGGGAGCAACCGGAATGGTTGGCTCCGCCACCATCCGGCGCTTGGCAAAGGAAGATTGCACTCTCTTATCAGCTACCCGGAAAGACTTTGATCTTAGAGATCAAGCCAGCGTTGCTACGTGGATGAAAAACAACAGCCCCAACATTGTTGTAGTGGCGGCGGCCACGGTGGGCGGTATTTTCGCCAACTCAACGAGGCCTGCAGAATTCCTCTACGACAATTTGATGATTGAGAGCAATATTATTCAGGCTGCGCATGAGGCGGCAACAGAGAAACTCCTCTTCCTCGGCTCTGCGTGTATATATCCCCGAGATGCGGCGCAACCAATGGCTGAGAATGCCCTCCTCACTGGCCCCTTGGAACCGACAAATGAGTGGTACGCAGTAGCCAAAATTGCGGGCATCAAATTATGCCAAGCCTACAGAAAACAGTACGGTTCGGATTTCATCTCCGCCCAGCCCAATAATCTCTACGGGCCTGGAGATAATTTCGATCTGCGGTCCAGCCACGTTATTCCAGCGCTGATCAGAAAGGCACACCAGGCAAAAATAGCTGGTGCGGCAACGGTTGACATCTGGGGCACTGGAACACCGTTACGCGAATTTCTGCATGTCGACGATCTCGCGGACGCGCTTGTGCATCTCCTCAAATCCTATTCTGGCCCCTCGCACGTGAATATTGGAACCGGTCAAGAGATCAGCATCAAGGATTTAGCTCACACAATCGCGCGCGTTGTGGGATTTGATGGCAAACTAAATTTCGACACAGAAAAACCGGACGGCGCTCCACGAAAACTTCTGGATGCGCGCCTCATGAGGAATTTGGG
>CAXFCV010000018.1:0-1851 GCA_964000975.1 uncultured Rhodospirillaceae bacterium
CTTTCACGGGCGCCGTGAGTAAATCCAGTGGCAAGTTTGAACAAGCCGAAGGGGGCACGCTTTTCCTGGATGAAATAGGTGACATGCCTCCCGAAGCACAGACAAGATTGCTGCGCGTCCTGCAAGAGGGAGAATATACCTCGGTCGGAGGTAGCGAAGCTGTCAAAACTAACGTGAGGGTCATCGCCGCGACTCACCGGGACCTCAGCCAATTAATCAGGCAGGGATTATTCCGAGAAGACCTCTACTACCGATTAAATGTGGTGCCCATCCGCATGCCGCCGTTGAGAGAGCGCCGAGATGATATTCCCGAACTTGTGCGTTATTTTCTAGCCCGTTCCGAAGAAGAGGGGTTGCCATGGAAGATGGTCGATGGGCCCGCCTTAGACCGTCTTCAGTCCTTCGGCTGGCCTGGAAACGTGCGAGAACTGGAAAATCTGGTTCGCCGGTTGGCCGCACTATATTCACAGGACACAATTGGTGTTGAGGTTATTGAAGCAGAATTATCAGTTGCGGAACCTTCGTCAGCTTCCGACCTGTACTCTGAAAATCTAGCCGGCGCAGTGGAGGCCTATCTCGAAGAATATTTCAGAACTTATGGGTCGGAATTACCCCCCCCGGGACTACATGCCAGAATTTTAAGTGAAATAGAACGTCCGCTCATCGCGTTGTCGCTCACCGCAACTCGGGGAAACCAGGTCAAAACCGCGGGTCTCCTGGGCCTAAACCGGAATACATTAAGGAAGAAAATCAGGGAGCTAAATATTCCTGTTTCAAGAACACCCAAATAATGCGACGACATAGGCTTCCCTCAAAGGCAAACATGTGTGCTGGATATTATTGATGGAAACAAGAAGACAAAAACCCGTCCCAGGTGCGCTTCACCAAAATAATGGACGAACATCGTGGTTTAGCTTCACTCCGATCGCAGCAACGCTGATCGGTCTGGCGCTACTGGGGTCCGGCCTGGTCACAATCGGCGTGCTCGCAGGATACAGCCCGGTTAAGACCGACGTAACAACAGCTATCTGGCTATTGAATTTGGATCTGGTTCTGGCACTTGCGCTGATCGCCGTTCTAACACGAAAAATGGTGAGTGCCTGGGTTGCCAGGCGTCACGGATCGGCAGGCACAAGTCTCCATATACGCTTGGTCGTATCCTTTAGTCTCGTGGCGGTTATTCCCGCGCTTCTGGTCGCCGCGTTTTCCGGCCTATTTTTGAATTTTGGAATCGAAACCTGGTTTAGTGATAGGGTCAAAACAGCAGTCAATGAGTCCCGGCTTGTGGCTGAGGCGTACCTGGAAGAACACCAACAGAATATTGGCGGCGCCGCGCTTGGTATGGCAAACGATATAAACCGCGCCGCCAGAACATTGCTCAGCAATCCTCGCGTTATTGCCGAAATCATACACACACAATCTTCCGTCCGGGAATTATCCGAGGCGGTAGTTGTCGACTCCCGAGGAAATACATTGGCCCGAACTGGATTCGGGTTTTCTCTCGGGTTTAATTTTTCCTCAGACAGTCTCGTCAAGAGCGTCCTCAATAGCCGACCCGGCGAAGTGATAATCATTCGGGGAGGGGCTGACGATCGTGTTTTGGCGGGCGTCAAACTTGAGGCCTATGCAGATGCGTATCTATTGGTGGGGCGATTCGTAAAACCGCGCGTCCTTGATCACCTGTCTCGAACGCGCGGGGCAACAGCTCAGTACTCTGCCCTGGAACAAAACAGGGAGAGCCTTCAGCTAAAATTTCTGCTGGTGTTTGGAGTGGTGGCGCTCCTATTGCTGTTAGCGGCCATCTGGATCGGCTGGTCTCTGGCTACCCATCTCTCGTCACCTATCGGTAAC
>CAXFCV010000019.1:0-7907 GCA_964000975.1 uncultured Rhodospirillaceae bacterium
CGTTGTTCACGGTGACCAACGTCTTTTCGGTGCTGGTTATTTGAAAAACGTTTCTCCCTATCTGACTGTCTCCATTTATTTTGCGGTTTTGCCTATTGCGGCTGAAGTCTGGCGTACCATGTTAAGGGTGTTGGAGATCGCCTGTGTAGGGATCTAACCAACCTATTATGGGATCGGGCCATGATGGCGGATCTCTACTTAACTCGTATCGCTTTGAAGGAGGATATGACATGCATACCTACGATTTTTCACCCCTTTTTAGAAATTCCGTTGGGTTCGACCGGCTAGAGAAAATGCTGGACTCCGCGGCGCGCCGCCAGGGTCAGGGACCCTCATACCCGCCCTATAACATCGAGTCCGTCGATGATAATGCCTACCGAATTAGCATAGCCGTGGCGGGTTTTTCTGAGACAGATTTGGACATCAGTCAGACGGAAAATTCTCTTTTAGTAAGAGGAAATGGACCAACTAACGATAACACCGTGACTTATCTCCACCAGGGCATTGCCAAACGCTCCTTTGAGCGTCGTTTTGATCTCGCCGATCATGTTAAAGTTACAAATGCCAACTTGGACAATGGCATGCTAACCATACATTTACAGCGAGAAGTGCCCGAGGCGCTGAAGCCACGCCAGATTGAGATCAGCAAAGGGCCATCGACAGGCATTGTTGATGCGGCAAAAAAACTCTTGGGCTCAGAGGACAAGCAGGCCGCTTAACCATTTAAACTTGCAGACCCAATAGGCTAAAAAGGACGTGCTGGGTGACTAGCGCGTCCTTTTTATATGATCTTTGACGGCGCAATAATCACTCAAATATGACAATGCACTTAAATCGCCGTTGACACATGCATCATGCCTTGGTGTTGTGCCCTGGCCCCGAAATATCCTCAAGTGTAAGTCTTGGAACGATTGAACCAAGGGCACGAATTTGGTTTAAATCGGCTAAACCCGCAGTGCGCTGCAGGTAATGCTTAAAACCTCAAATCAAAAGGAAATATTATGGCAGAAAAACTTGGTCCTGGCAGTGTTTTCCCGTCCATGACGCTTCAGGTGTCAGGGGGTGGCTCTATCGATCTGCCCAATCATATGGATGGCAAATATAACGTCGTTTTGTTCTATCGGGGGCATTGGTGACCTTATTGTCGGCGGCAGTTGGTCGCTTTCGAAGAGCATAAGGACGCGCTCGCAGAAAAGGGTGTAAAAGTCTTTGCTGCCAGTGTGGATACCGGTGATGAGGCAAGGGAGGTGGCGAATGACGTTTCTTTTGATGTCGGCGAGGGGGTGACCCCGGAGCAGGCGGAGCAAATCGGAGCTTGGTATGGAGATGCTAGGCACCCAGAGATGATTCAGCCGAGCGAATTCCTGATGAAGGATGATGGCACGGTTATGATGTCATCCTATAGTTCGGGACCGCTCGGGCGGGTTAATCCAGATGATGTCCTTAAAGTTATCAACTTTCTCGAGTCGCTAAACAAGTAGCGATTGAAGAAATAGATCACATGAGCCGCCGCTGGCATTTGCCGGCGGCGGTTTTATTTTTGCGTCTACTGGCTGAAAATTGGGACTTAGTGAAGTTGTTCCGTATTGCTGGTAACAACCGAACCAGCATCGCCAACACTTAGCTTTAAATCCCATCCGGCCCTATCTGTCGCCTTCTGTAAAAGATGACAGACGGCATGGAGCATCTCACTGGTTAAGTTTAGACTGACTTTTTTTTGCTCGGCGGTATGAAACGTGAGCCGGATCGTATCCTTATCTGTGCGGCCAATTTCTGCACTAATGGCAAGAAGAGGATGGTTCTGTTCAATCTGCGGTGGTTTGACGGTTTTGGTATCATGTTTCCGGGAAAAATCTCCCGACTGGACAGCCTCCTGATGCTTCATGGACATGACGGCTTTCTTGACGCCAGGCTGATGGCTCTGTTGCGCGACCTCTGGCTCCAATTCGAAGGCCTTAATAGCCACCCCCCAGAGGCCCTTGACCAGGCGCCGCGTCAGCCAGACCCTATATTCAATCCGCTTTCGCGTGCTGACCCGGAAGACAATCCGGTCCTGCACCTTAACATACTCAGCTGTCATCTGGTAAAGTGGGTCGGCCATGCCCATTATTCGGCCCAGTGCGCCATTGGCAGTCCAGCGACGGGCGATTTGAAATAGGGAATACGTGTGCCGCGCAGGCTTCCGATGTAAACCGTTTTGAGATCGAGACCCCCGAATGTCACACTAGCGAACCAATTAGCAATGGTGCCGCCAGCCGCCAGCATGTGGTCTGGCGTGACCGCGTCGGCCCGGAAGGCCTTTTCCAGTGCTTGCTCTGTTTCTGCGACCCTGTCGTCCAATATTACCCGGTAATCCCCCTCTGGCGTGATGGCGAAGATCTGATCCGACATGACCAATGTGCCCCAGAGGTTTCCATGGGAGTCGAAAGCGATGCCGTCAGGAAAACCGCCGCTGCCCAGTTGCGCGGGACCAAATACTTCCCGTTGGGAAAGCGTGCCGTCTTCGGCCACTTTCATTCGGGAAATGCGTTGGCCACAAGTCTCTACGATATACAGATATTCCTCGTTGGCATCGAAGCGGATTTCATTAGTGAAGGACAGGCCGTCCGTCATGATTCTGAGGCCCTTATCATCCGCCATCGCGATAAAGCCGTCAGAGACATTTGGGCTAATTGCCTCCATCCAATTCTTGATTCTAGTCGAAACGGTCAGCCAAAGGCGGTCTTTGGAATCGCGGAGGACAAAATTGACTTTGCCGATGGGTTCGCCATCAATTTCATCATACAGGACGGTGGTCTTGCCGTTCGGTTCCATAACCTCAAGCACGTCGGTGCCGAAGTTGGAGATGTATATATTGCCATTTTTGGCAAAGGCGAGGCCATTGGGAAGCGTGCCTTCGGTGAACTGGGTGGCCGCATTTTGCGCCTGGGAAAATGCCTCTCCAAAATGCTGAGTGATGATATCTTGACGCCCATCCGGGGTGATTTTAACAACACCGCCGCGGGCGTCCGCCGCCCAGAGATCGCCCGAGCGTTTAGCAAGGATACATTCTGGCCGCTGAAGATCCTTGCCGATAAATTTAATATCTGCGGGGTCTACTTGAAAACCGTCGATCGGATTATTTTCCATCACGCCCTCCCTATCGATGCTGCTGTATTGAATCCATTTGAAGCCAACTTGCAAAGTCCCGGTGCGTTTGCCGCGCTAAATGATCTTTGACAATTCCGTTTTTACCAAGCTCGCGAGAAGTGAAAGGTGCTTATCTTGTATCTTTAATTCTGCCATTTTTTCGATCGTTTGAAATAAATACTCTGAACAGTCTCCCATAGGTCCGCCGGATCGGGCAATCACGGCGGCAACCTTTTCCTCGGCCATTTTGCCGGCATACTGTTTGCTGTTGCGGTTGATGGTAAAGGTGATTGCCTTGAGAGGGCCTTTATCCGTCACTAATGGCAGAACCCGGGCGACATAGGCGGTCGAGATCATTTCCCGGTCCCAGACTATTTTTAGCTCGTGCTCTGCGACCGCCCGATCAATACGGTAGGCGATGCCGTGGCACGAACCGCCATGATCAAGAGCGAGCATTAATCCAGGATTTTCGGGTGTGCCCCGACCTAGGACCGTCTCCAGGCAGAACCGCCGATGATATCCCCTCAATTGGCCATTCCTCATTTCCTTGAAATAGATGGTAGGATTCCACAACAAGGACCCGTAGGCAAAGAGCCAGATGTCTTCCCCAGACGCAAATTCCGCGATCGCTTCTTGCCGAGAACGGGAGCGCTCTTCCTGAGTTGAACGTTGTAACAGCCCCTTGCGTTCGCACTCTGCCAGGTGGGCCTCGAGGGCACCAGACAGAACACTGTTACGTGTAATTTTGATATTTTTGACCATTCTTCGAACTTAGTTTCTGACCTGAACCATTGTTAGGCACTAATGACCTCGAATTCAATGAGAGCGTCAAACTTGCGCGTTGCGGGCCAGGGGGCGTATGATCATGGTTTAACACGACAGGAATTACATAGGAGGCCATCATGGCAGTCCAGCAACTCCATCATGTGGCGTATCGATGCAATGATGCCAAACAAACGGCGGATTTTTATATCGATATATTAGGTTTAAAATATTACGCCGCTGTGTCGGAGGACACAGTTCCCTCTACGGGTGAGAAATGCCCTTACATGCACATTTTTTTTGCAATGGCGGATGGTAGTTGCGTCGCTTTTTTTGAGGTGCCGGAATCGCCGCCGGCGATCAAAGACACTAATACGCCAGAATGGGTACAACATCTCGCACTCGTTGTTGAAGATGAGCACGAGCTGCTTGAGAAAAAGGCCAAGCTGGAAGCCGCCGGGGTTGATGTGATCGGTCCGACGGATCATGGCTTCTGCCAGTCTATTTACTTCTTCGACCCCAATGGTCACCGGCTCGAGCTAACTGTAAGGACGGAGACACCTGAAATGATGGAGCGTTTGAGCTCCTCATCGGCGGAAATGTTGGAAGAATGGACTAAGACCAAAACCGTGCAGAAACAAGCCGCCTGGATTCACGGGGCTGGCGCGGCGGAATAAGGCCAGCCGCGGTCTCCCGCCGCTCGTTCAGACCTCTAAAAGTGTGCACATGCAGGCTAGGAGCACCAGTCTCGCCAAGTTTGACGGAGGGTATCTTCGATTTTTCTGGCGAATCCAGCACCGTCCATTAGGCTTGATTCCTGGAGCCTATGTCGGAGGCTATGGCGTAATGAGTTAAGCTTCTTCGTGTCACGGGCAAGGAGTGTGCATGCTGCTATGTAATCTGCCGTCGTTAATGCCACGAGATCGCCCAACTCAAGAGCGCCTAGTATAGACGCGCCCACACGTCCGGCATGGCGGTTGCCAGCAACCGTAACAACCGGAACGCCCATCCAAAGCGCTTCAAACGTCGTGGTTGTCCCGTTATATGGGAAAGTATCAAGAGCAATGTCTATCTGATGGTATGCAGCAAGCGGGGTCTCGGACTGCGGTATCCAGCCCGTAAGCTTGATGCGGTTGGCATCAATCCCCCTGGCGTGGAATGCTGCCAAGATGGCCTCTCGGGTCTCTCGGCTGCCCAGTGACAGACTTTTGAGCAGTAGAACGGATTGAGGAGTTTGGCGAAGAATATCGCTCCAGACCGCGATGGTGCGTCCAGATACTTTCGCCAAGTTGTTGAACGATCCAAAAGTGACATATCCATTGCGGCTGACGGCACTCGGTCCAGGTTCGGGAGATGGGTCTGGTGGCGTGTAACAATGGAAGCCGCCATTAAGTCGCAGGAGTGTCTCGGCATGGTGGTCATCAGCCGGCCCGATCGGGTCGGCAGTGGTGTCGGTGATTCGGTAATCAATGGCCGGCACACCCGTCGTGCCGGGATACCCGAGCCAGCTTATTTGTATTGGTGCTGGTTTAAGACGGAATATGCCCAGGCGGTGATTTTTGCTCCGGCCTGCGAGGTCGACGAGAATATCAATCTTGTTCGCCCCAATTAACTGGACCGCTGCCTCGTCGCTCATGCCCGATATATCGTGCCAGTGGTCGGCCATTTCCTGAAACCGGCCGCTGGTTTTATCTGGCTGTGCGACATTGGCATAGGCAAAGATAACAAATTGCAGTCGGTCGTGATGTCTGAACAGGGCTTCCAGGAAATAAGCGCAAGAATGAGTGCGGAAGTCCGGCGAAACATAGCCAATGTGAAGGGGTCGGTCCGGCTGTCTAACATTATTATGATCGGCTTGAGCCGAGGGGGGAGATAACTGTTTTTCGCAAGCCCGGCTCTCGAGGAAAAGCGAGGCTTCCGTGGCATTTGGATCATATAATAGGTTTAGCAGCAGATTATCTTGGGCATTCTCGAACCCGGGCACGATCTCGAGGGCTTTTCTGAAATACCGTATTGCCTCCGCCTGTTGCCACATATCTGCAAGGGTGTTTCCGAGATTATAATACCCTGACGCATTGACGGGATTGACCTGGATACATTTGCGGTGGGCTGACTCCGCAGCAGTTAAATTTCCGAGTTTGTCCTCAGCGTTGCCAAGATTGATCCATGCCTCTGCCAATTCGGGATCGAGTTGTAAAGCTCTATTGGCAGAAACTCTCGCATCAGCAGGGCGATTGAGTATGTTTAGCACAGCAGCCAAGCTGCAGTGTGCTTCAGCATAATTTTCTCTCAGTTCGATCGCCCGGGTCAATGAGGACAGGGCTTGTTCCGCGTCGTTCAGCTGGCCCGCGA
Organism: uncultured Rhodospirillaceae bacterium; assembly: GCA_964000975.1. Taxonomy (GTDB): domain Bacteria; phylum Pseudomonadota; class Alphaproteobacteria; order Rhodospirillales; family UBA2165; genus TMED167. Next base: position 6,244 of record CAXFCV010000019.1, read on the forward strand.
GACTGCCAGCATTAAAATGAGCTTCCGGCCAATCCGGCTTGAATATCGCCGCTTTCTCGTAGGAGTCCCGGGCCGCCTCTGCTTCGCCCAGGGCCAATTGAGCGGCTCCAAGATTGAAGTGAAAGGTGGGCCGTGCATTATCTCCAGCGACGGCCTTTTGGATAAGCGTTACCGCTGTCTCGAAATTTTGCTGCTGATGGGCAATGAGCCCCAAAAAATGATAGGCATCTGCATTCCCCGGGTCGTCGTCTAGCACGCCTTGGTAGATCTCCTGCGCAGCATCGAGTGCCCCGCGCTGGTGCTCCTGCAGGCCCTCCTCCAATCGTTTGCGAATGGCTTGGGATATATCCATTGGTGTCCTTTAAGCCCCCATTAAATGAAGGATAACTTCGCAAGTATGGGGCTGCAATCGATGTTCAAAAAGAAAATTCCCCTGCCACACACCTAGTGAGAGTGAGCCAACCGAAACCGGAATGCTCAGGCACGTCGCGGTGGGCGTGCCCTGGATGAGGGCGGGTATATCATCTGGCCCCTCGGCGGCGTGCTCATATGATAAACCGCCTTCGGAAACTAGTTGTTTGAAAAAATGTTGTAGGCCCTCCAGCACGGCCGGGTCCGCGTTCTCCTGGATAATGAGCGAGGCCGATGTATGCCTGCAATAAATGGTCAAAAGCCCGGTTGCGATCGGTCGGGATTCGATCAAACTGATGACATCCCGCATGATCTCATGGAGGCCTTGACCTTGAGTGTTAAAGGGCAGCGCCCGTTGCGACTGCCACGACAATTCGACCATATTTGACATGATGAAAGTCTACGGGATGCGGGCCGGACTGACTAGAACCAGCAACGCCCTCGGGAGTTATCTGCTGAAATTCTTGCAGGTGGCGGCGATTTACCTGTAAGTTATATCGATGAAACATAACATGAACAAATTTTTATTTGAGGGAGATTTGCCGATCGTCGGCCAGTTCGGGGCAGAGGACATCACCCGGGGCGTTTGTCGTTATTTATGTGCACTTGGGTATAGCCCGCTTATTGAATTTAAACTGACCTCCAACCGTCGCGTGGATGTGATGGGTCTGAACAGCAAGGGTTGTTATATTGTTGTTGAGGTCAAGTCCTCCGTCGCCGATTTCCGCTCGGATAATAAGTGGCGGGACTATCTGCCGTTCGCTGATCAAATGTACTTTGCCGTTGCCAACGGATTTCCAATTGAAATTCTGCCAGAAGAGTGCGGCCTCATGATAGCAGATGCCTACAATGCCGCCATTCTGAGGGAGGCGGAGATCGTAAGAGTAAATGCCGCGCGTCGCAAAACGCAACATATTCAGTTTGCGAAAACAGCGGCGGCACGGCTCCATCGGATGAACGATCCCCGATATTGAAGCCTTTCCTTAGCGGTAACATCCAGTTGTGGGGTTCTACCATCCTTGCGGTGGCGTAAAAAGGGCTGGGAATCAAGAGCGATTCCAGTAAAATTCGTTCCTGAGAAACCATCATAGAAGGCGACAAAAAATGCAGTTTGGAATTGGGCAACCTGTTACCCGGAAAGAAGACCCGAAATTTCTGACCGGCCAAGGCCGGTATGTAGATGACATTGGTTTCCCCAACATGACATACGCCGCGGTGCACAGGTCAATACACTCAAATGCAAAGATCAATGC
>CAXFCV010000020.1:0-1862 GCA_964000975.1 uncultured Rhodospirillaceae bacterium
CCAAGCGGACCATGTGTTCAAAACTGAATTTCACCAGCATCGGGGGGGGTGCCACGCTATGGAGGGGCGTGGTGTAGTCGCCACTTATGATGCTGTGTTGGACAGCCTCACGATATGGTCGGCGACCCAATGTCCTTACTTGATCCGGCGGTCACTGTCGGCTCAGTTTGACCTGCCCGAGAGCCGCCTTCGGATTATAGCACCTGATGTAGGGGGCGGATTTGGCCCCAAGGCTGGCTTTTACATTGAGGAAATCATTATCCCATGGGCGGCTCGTAAACTTGGCTGTCCCGTGAAATGGATCGAAGACAGACGAGAGCATTTCCTTACAACCAATACGCAAAGGGACAGTTGGTGGGAACTAGAAATTGCCGCCACGTCCCAGGGAAAAGTCGAGGGTGTTCGGGGTCGTCTGATTACCGATACGGGGGCTTATGTCGCCTATGGGGTGAGGCTGCCCGCTACCATGATGACGCCGTTTCCGGGCCCCTATAAAGTGCAGGCTCTGGACTTGACACAGAATGTTGTGTTTACGAATACGGTTTCAAATTCTCCGGTACGGGGTGCGGGGAGACCGAATGCAGCCTATGCCATGGAGCGTGTCATGGCGACCGTCGCCAGGGAGCTTGAAATTGACCCTGCGGAGATACGTCGTCGTAACTTTGTTGAGAAAGAGGACTTCCCTTATGAGACCGGCCTAATCCATTTTGATGGGCGTGCGATGACCTACGACAGTGGCGACTTCCATGCATTGCTGGAAAAAGCCCTGAAGCTTGCGGATTATGGGGGTTTTGAGGATCGCAAAGCAGTCGCTCGGAGAGAGGGCCGTTTCTTGGGCATTGGAATTTCATCATGTATTGAAGACACGGGGAGTGGGCCGTACGAAGGGGTGACAATCCGGGTTGATCCGCGTGGCCAGGTTCACGTTGTGTCCGGCGCCGCTAGCCAAGGGCAAGGTCATCAGACAATTCTAAAACAAATCGTTGCTGATGAATTGCGCATCGACATTGGCGATATCCATGTGGAGATCGGCGATACCAGCAAGTTCCCTCAAGGGGTAGGGACAACGGGGAGCCGGGTCGGTGTCAACATTGGAACCGCCGCGTTTGTTGCGGCCACGGACGTCCGGCGGAAAGCCCTAGCGCTCGCTGCTGATGTTCTGGATACGGATGTCGATGCACTTGAATTGGAGGAAGGTCTGATCCGCGATAAAAACCATGGCAACTTGACTATCAGCCTGGGTGAACTCGCGCTGAGGTTGGCACCGATGGCAGGTGGAGCTATTCCGGAGGGGCATGGGGCAAGCCTGGAAGCCACTTCCTATCAGGCTTCAGAAGGTCAGCCACATGCAAGTGGATCGAACGTGTGCGAAGTAGAAGTGGATATCGAGACTGGCAATGTCAAAGTTATCAACTATTGCGTCGCACATGACTGCGGGCGGCGGATTAATCCGCTTATTGTCGAGGGCCAAATTATTGGCGGTGTTGTTCATGGGCTCGGCAATGCCCTATTCGAAGAGTTGATCATTGACAGTGATGGCCAGCCGCAAAATACTAACTTCGGGGAGTATTTGCTGCCCATGGCGATGGAAATACCGCCCATAAAAATGGTTCACCAAGAGACGCCGTCACCTCTTAACCCGCTGGGTCTTAAGGGCGCTGGAGAGGGTGGGACGATACCAGCGGCTGGCGCCGTTATCGCGGCGATTGAGAGCGCATTAGAGGAATTTAACGTGATCATTGACCGCTATCCCGTGGCACCAGAGTATCTATGCAAGCTTATTGATGCCGGGAACCCGCAGGTAACTCGCGGATCATAGTTCTACTTGGTGCGAGGGCAGAGGGCACTTTTTGATGGAACGG
>CAXFCV010000021.1:0-2105 GCA_964000975.1 uncultured Rhodospirillaceae bacterium
CAGGACCTGCAAATCTCCAGCGCCTATCTTTCAGCACTCGAACACGGCAAACGTGGCCGACCTGGTCCGGGCTTTGTCATGCAGATTGCCAATTATTTTGGCCTCATCTGGGATGAGGTTGACGATCTAAAACGGCTTGCCCAACTCTCTCATCCGCGCATTGCAGTTGATACGGGCGGCCTCACCCCAAAGGCCACTCTGCTTGCCAATCTGATCGCAGGCCATATCCATGAGCTGGACGATGGAACCATCGACCGCATACTCATTGAGATGGGCTTTGACGAAGAGGCCGGACAAAACGCCTGACTCGGGGAAGAAGGTGTCCTATCAAAAGCGGACAGACCAACAGGCCCTACAGAATAAACTTCGCCAAATCTCCCCCCTTGAGAAGGTCGCCGACCTGATCACGGACCATAGCCGCGTCGATAGTCACCGACTCTCCAGAACGGTCGGTGGCAGTAAAGCTGATATCTTCCAGCAATTTCTCCATAACCGTATGAAGTCGACGAGCGCCTATGTTTTCAATTGTTCCATTAATTTCAGCCGCGAGCTTTGCAAGCTCGTCTACGCCGTCGTCAGTAAACTCAAGGGTTAGATCCTCCGTCCCCATCAGAGCAACATATTGTTTGATAAGGCTAGCTTCTGGCTCCGTAAGGATACGGACGAAATCCTCCTCCGATAGGGCACTCAACTCCACGCGGATTGGCAAACGCCCTTGTAGTTCTGGCAAGAGGTCCGAAGGTTTCGCCAAGTGGAACGCTCCTGACGCTATGAACAGGATGTGGTCCGTTTTCACCGGTCCATGCTTTGTGGCCACCGTGGTGCCCTCAATCAGGGGCAAGAGATCGCGCTGGACGCCTTCCCGACTCACATCGCCGCCCCCACGTTCTGAGCGCGCGGTAATTTTATCGAATTCATCTACAAAAACGATTCCGTTATTTTCGACGTATTCAAGGGACTCGCGCACAACGGTGTCTTCATCCAAGAGTTTATCGCTCTCCTCATCCATGAGAATTTCGTAACTGTCCTTGACGGACATGCGCTTGAGCGTCTTTTGCTGGCCAAAGGCCTTACCCAGCATGTCGTTCAAATTAATCATGCCCATCTGAGCACCGGGCATGCCGGGGATATCGAAAGTCGGCATGCCAGACGGGTTGCTCTCCGCCACCTCTATTTCGACTTCCTTTTCCGCCAGTTCGCCCTCGCGAAGCATCTTACGGAACTTCTGGCGAGTGTCCTGGCTCGCGTTATCACCGACCAAAGCATCCAGCACCCGCTCTTCGGCATGGATCTCCGCCTTGGCAATCACCGTTTTACGCTGACGCTCGCGAGTTTCATGAATGGCAATTTCCACCAGGTCCCGAATGATGGACTCCACATCTCGTCCAACATAGCCCACTTCTGTAAACTTTGTAGCTTCCACTTTCAAAAACGGCGCCTGCGCGAGTTTAGCAAGTCGTCGGGCAATTTCGGTCTTTCCAACACCAGTTGGCCCAATCATCAAGATGTTTTTGGGCAGCACCTCTTCCTTTAGGTCGTCATGCAGTTGCTGGCGGCGCCATCGATTCCGGAGAGCCACCGCGACGGCCCGCTTGGCGTCATCTTGCCCGATAATATAGCGATCGAGTTCGGAAACAATTTCCCGGGGTGAAAAATTTGAGCCTGAGGTGGAAGTCATTTGGCGTTAAGTTTCTCTATAACAATGTTGGTGTTGGTGTAAACGCAGATACCGGCGGCAATGTTCATAGCTTTTGCCGCTATCGCTTCCGCGTCTAAATCATCCCGGTCGACCAGGGCGCGCGCAGCCGCCAGAGCGTAGTTGCCGCCGGATCCAATACCTATAATCCCATCTTCCGGCTCCAGCACATCGCCAGTACCTGACACGATAAGCGACACATTCTCATCTGCCACTGCCATCAATGCCTCGAGCCGCCGCAGGTAGCGATCGGTCCTCCAATCTTTAGCAAGTTCCACGCAGGCACGTGTCAATTGGCTAGGAAACTGCTCTAGCTTAGCTTCCAACCGCTCGAATAAAGTGAAGGCGTCCGCAGTGGCTCCAGCAAAACCTGTGATTACGGACCCGCCTGCAAGTGAACGGATTTTGA
>CAXFCV010000022.1:0-2018 GCA_964000975.1 uncultured Rhodospirillaceae bacterium
ACAGAGGGCCTCACCAGTCTTTTTACCTGGTGCCTGATTGTCTCTGCCGCCGCCCAGTTTCTTCTCGTGCTATCGCCTACCATTTGGATCGGCGCGGTTATGGCCTTCTTTACCGGTATGTTTGTTGTTTCAGGATCAATCGCGTCACAGGCTTTGATCCAGAATTCAGTAGCGCCTGAAGTGCGGGGACGGGTCATTAGCATCACGGCGGTCTTGGCATGGGGGCTGCCGGCCGTTGGCGCCCTCGCCATGGGTTGGATTGCTGAATTCATCGGGTTGGGATTGACGCTTGGTTCGGCAGCGGTGTTATCCGCATTCTTATGGCTGTGGGCACGTAGCGCAGGCCGGCGCTATGCCGGACAGTTGGAGTCTGGAGGAAGCGTGTAATTAGTCTTCAGCGATAGCCTGCTCTATTGCGGCTGAGTCAATTCGGTGAATGCGATAGAGGTCCGAGATGTCGGCTGATTGGCCGTAACTTTGAACACCTAGTGGGCGTATGGCCTGTCCATTGACACCTCCCAACCAGGAGAGGGTAGCGGGATGGCCGTCTAACACACTTACAATTTTTGTCTGGTGGGGGAGTTCGGAAAGAAGCTGATGGATATGGCTGCGGGCTCCCAATGCAGTCCATTGTTGGTGCAATCGATCAGCGGACGTAATGGCGAGCAAGGCTGCGCCAGTCTTTGCGGCGGCCAGTGCAGCTTCAGGAGCGACAGCGCCGGTATAGGCAACCACATGTCTAGTGCCATGGACCGGTGCGATTTTCCAATAGGCACCTGCGATGATGTTTTCTGTTGGCACCTCTTGAATAGACCGGTCGGGTTGTTCCAGAGAACGGGTGGAGAGCCTGAGATAGAGGCTTCCACCATTTTGCCGCTGCATGTATTTGAACCCCCATTCCATTAGGACGGCGAGTTCGGTTACATACGCCGGCTCATAGCTTACGAGATTGGGCGTGGACATACCCACGAGCGGTGTATTGATCGACTGGTGGGCGCCGCCCTCCGGCGCCAATGTAATGCCGGATGGCGTGCCCGCTAACATGAAACGGGCTCCTTGGTAGGTTGCATATATAAGTGCGTCTAACCCCCGGTTTATAAAAGGGTCATACACCGTGCCGACAGGCAGCAGGCGGGCTCCGAAAAGTTCTTCGCTTAGGCCTAGGGCGGCCAGGATAAGAAACAGGTTATTTTCTGCAATGCCCAATTCAATATGCTGACCACCAGGGTTCATGTTCCATTTAAGTGGCGACAACACATTCTCGGCTCTGAAGACATCAGTAATGTTTTGTCGGTGAAAGATAGAACGTTGATTGATCCAAGCGCCAAGATTGGTGGAGACAGCGACGTCCGGTGACGTCGTAACAATTCGGTTGCCGAGTTCTCCGTCTCGTTTTGCGATGTCATACAGAATGTTGCCAAATGCCGCCTGCGTGGATGTTGTTTGATCCTCTGGCTGATTAATCGTGGTTTTATATACCAGGGGGGTCCTCCCCGCCGAGCGGGGCCGTGCTCTCACCGGAACGCTCGTTAGGGCAGCGGCGAGTTCCTCAGAGTTGAGGGACAGTCCCTCAGATGGTTCCCACTCGTGCCCCTCTCGAATTCCGCTAGCTTGACGAAAGGCATTGATTTGATCTGCATTCATTAGACCGGCATGGTTGTCTTTGTGACCCGCGATGGGAAGCCCGTGGCCTTTGATAGTATAGGCAATGAAGCACCGCGGCGTTCCATCGTCGACACCGGCAAAATTCTCTATTAGGTGTTCAAGATCATGGCCGCCCAAATTTGTCATGAGGGCATGCAGATCCTCGTCCGAGTAACTGTCTAAAAACGCACTAAAACCGACACTGCCGCGTAGGTCTCCCCGCAAATGTTCTCGCCAGCCGTCTCGTTTATAGGTGAGGGCTGAGTATAGCTGGTTGGGACAATTATCGATCCAATGTTTAAGCGCGCCTCCCGCCGGGCCGTTGAAGGCTGCTTGAAGCTTCTTCCCGTATTTAAGATTAACGACACGCCAAC
>CAXFCV010000023.1:0-6648 GCA_964000975.1 uncultured Rhodospirillaceae bacterium
CCGTAGGAACGTCTGGCGCTGCCGGGTTACGTTTTCCGCTAGATACTGCCAAGAACCGCATTTTGCCAGCCTTCACGAACTTCAACGGGACGAAGAAAATATCGACTGCAGCGTCTGTTTCTCCGCTTAAGATCATTTTTCTGCGGTCAGGCGCCTTAACAGGCAGCATCACCGGCTTACATCCCGAGAGTTGGGTCATAGCCACCCCTGCCATATGCGTTGCGCTGCCATAGCCTGCGAAAGCCACCTTGAGAGTATTTGGCTTCGCTTTGCATTCATCCACGAAGTCTTTAAAAGTTTTCCAGCGCGAGTCAGCTTTTACAACGAAGGGCACAGGTTGTTGAGCTACCTGACCAATGTGGTCAAGGGCTTGATATTTAAAGGGTACGTTTCCAATATTCGTCGTAGTTAGAATAGAGGTTGAGTTCCATGCCAAAGTATAACCATCTGGCTTTGAGTTTTTCACGTAGGTGTAGGTTATTGCTCCACCCCCGCCTGGCTTGTTCACGGCGACCACTGGCACCCCAAGCTCTTTGCTCATTCCCTTGGCAATCATCCGACCTTCAATATCTGCTCCGCCTCCCGCGCCAAAAGGGATTACGAATTCAATCGGTTTTTCCGGCCATGCAGCATTTGCATTGGTCGTAAAGCCTAGTGCGACAGCTGCTGCAGCTAGGGCCATTTTGCTAGTGTTATGCATTGTTTTCTCCCCATTTTTGCCCGTGGACCATCCATTCCGGGCTAGTCAAAATTTAAAAGATTTATGATTTTTATTTTTGACCGCATTAATTTTCGTAGCTGGCTCCGACAGCTTCCACCGCCGCTCTAGCGATATCTTCATCTTGCTGCCAATCGCCTCCACTAACACCAATACCGCCTACACAATCATCCTCAAAAAAAATTGGGAACCCGCCCTCCATTGCAGTCCAACGAGTTGGCCCAGCTGCGAGTGTCAGACCTATAGCATGAATAGTGTCAAGATCCTGACCTTGTGCGCCTCGGGTCGTGCTCGGGCGACGATTTGATGCACAAGATACGGCTTTGGTTGTTGATGAATGAACAGTATGAAACCTACCGCCATCCATGCGTTCAAGGAGGATCATATGGCCACCTGCGTCGACGATAGCAACCGTCGCAGGAATTCCGATTTCCTCGGCTTTGCTTATGGCAGCACCCATCATTTTTTTCGCGCCTTCGTTTGTTAGGCGTTTGGTTGTTGCAAACGACATGCTACCCCCTAAATTTTTCAGCGCTCTCATACCCTGCTGGGGTACAACTGCACATCCTATTGAATATCCGGCACTACGTGCCACGATAAAAAATGTGCTGCATTTAAATCATGTTGTCAAAGTTTTTTACAATGTTGTATGTAATTTCATATTATGAAATTTTTGCTCCGACTATTTCAGCTTATTGTAAAACCTGAGAGTTAAAACGCACCGTGAAGCAGGTTACAAAAGACAACCGCAAGATCCAGTCAGTAGGCAGGGCTCTTGATATTCTGGAGGTTCTCTCAAATTCTCCGGGAGAATTGGCTTTGAACGAGATTGCAGTAATGACCAGACTCAACGTCTCCACCTGCCATCACATTGTTCAAACTCTGCTGGATAGAGGGTATGTAAGTCAGGCTCAGAGGGGGCGGGGCTACACTCTGGGGTCTAGAGTACTTGAGCTTTCCTCTAACAGTGCCAAGCAGTTTACTCTTGTCGATGTTGCAATGCCCGAACTCAAACGGCTAAATCAAATCGCCGGAGAAAATGTTCACCTAGCGGTTATGCAGGGGAATGACTTAGTTGTATTGGCTGAACTTGAGTCGCCACGAGTGGTTCGCGTTGTGACAGGAGGTATTAGCTATGCTGGCGCCGCACATGCAACAGCACTTGGTAAAGCTATCTTGGCTTGGCTGCCAGATCAGGAAGTTATTCGTCTGCTGGAAAAAAAGGGACAAACTAAGTTTACCGAAAATACGATCACGGAGAGGCAAGGTTTAATTGAAGCTCTCCGTCATGTTCGAAGGTACGGTTTTGCCGTCGATCAACAGGAATTTTTACCTGGGGTTATGAGCATCGGAACCGCCCTTCGTGACTATTCTGGAACAGTTTTAGGGTCATTGGGCTGCACATTTCCGCACGAGCGGGGTAATGAAGATCATTTGGCGGATCTGAAATTAGCCATTAGAGATTGCGTCGGATCTCTGGCCACAAAGTTTGGACGTCCGAGGGGTAAGGTAGATGTTGCCGAACTAGGTTAGCGAAATTTGCGAAAATCAAGCTGTCAAGCCTCAGTCAAAGGCCACGAAAACTCCGTGAAGCTGACTAATTGTTTGTAGCTGGATTTGAGATGATTCGGGATTTACCACTAAAAGTTTACTATGACATTTACTTGTTGAAGCTGGTTCGGATAGGCAGCATTAATTTAAACTTCTGAATCCGTTCGTTATTTTTTTTTAGGATGCATGGTTGATAATCCTAAAGTTGCGGCGTCTTCAACCTTTAGGGTATTTTAACTCTTCTCAGCACACTATGTAGTATTGTTTATGCTTCTTTACGGCTTTTGGCGTTAGGGGCAGCTTTTTAGCTAGGGGAATTACAATGTCACGGGGTTCGGGTCTTCGGGTGGTTCGGCGAACTGGACTTCTGAGCGTCTTGGTGCTGGCACTAGGGGGCTGCGACTTGCTCTCCAATGCACAATTTCTAGAGAGGTTTCAATCGCAACCAAACCCTCAGGAGAGCCTTCCGCTCTCTGAACAGGGGATTGGTAATCTAGCAAAAGGGGACTTGTTGCAGGCCCAAGCGTTTTTTGACAGGGCACTGCAGAAAAATCCGAGAGATGTTCATGCACTTCTCGGGAAAGGACTGACCCATCAACAGACAGGGCAACTCTCGCAAGCGCAAGCGGCCTATGAGGCAATAATCGCGCTCCGGCCAAACAAATCTCAGAGAATGGTTGTGATGAACAACCTAGAACCCCAACCCGTCCTGGAACTCGCAAGTCTATACCTAGCGCTCCTAAAAAATAGAGACCTCTCGTCCTCTTTAGTTAACGATCAACAGTCCCGTGAGCAGCCCCGCGGACGGGCAACGGAGCCGATGATAATGCCGGCCCAGAGAGCTCAGGAAATGCGGGTCGCCGGAAATAGGAACCCGCGCTCAGGACCAACACCGGCCACCATGATTTCTCCAGATGACAAAAACATAATCAAACGGTTTGAGACACTTAAGAAGCTGATGAATGAGGGGCTAATAACAAAGCCGGAATTCAACGCCCGTCGTAAAGCCAACCTGGGCGCACTCCTCTATCTCACGCAGCAACCCCCCGCCGTTGGTTTGCAGAGATCTGTTCCCAGTTCTGCACAAATTACCCAGCGCCTCAACGCTATCCGCCGTGCGCTGGAGATGCGCGCAATCACTGTCCGTCAACATGGTGCAGAGCGCAATACCATCGTTGAGGGTGTGCTCCCGCTCAGCCCTCGAGTCAAAGCCAATCCAAGGCCGGCGCCAAAGGGCTTGCTGGCCTCAGCGGACGCAATTCGCCGGGTCGAAATGCTGAAGGAACGCGGGATTGTAACGGACGCGGAAGCGATGGCAGAGAAGGCTGCCATTGAAAAATCGCTTAATCCATCTCAGTCAAAACCAGCACCAAAACCAGCGGTCGCGGCACCGACCAAATCAGAAAGTAAGTCCGCACCCATGCTCTCTGGGCCGCAACCTGCCGTCCATATCGCCTCCTTTCGGTCACGCAAAGCAGCCGACCGCGGATGGGCCCAACTTCGTCGGGCTCACAGATCTATCTTAGCAAACTTAAAGCCGGAGATCGCGCGAGTAAACTTGGGCCGTGGCAAAGGTGTTTTTTATCGCCTCGTCGCTGGACCGCTCAAAAGTGATGCCGATGTGAAGCGGGTCTGCCGACAACTCAAGAGCCGTCGTCAATATTGCGAACCAGCCTTTATGGCGGGTAGTTAACCGCCGAAGCTCGGGAACAAACGTCATTATTGCTGAATTTTAGGTTTTCGTCTCTCTCATAGCTTGACTGGTTAGGTTACGCTATGCCCACAACATCCTCGGTGATCAGTTCTTGGATCTTTCCGTCATCATATCCCAAGTCTTTGAGAACGGAGCCTGTGTGTTGCCCTAGTGCCGGAGGAGCTTCCTTGGGCAGGTCTGGCGCTTCTGACAGATATATCGGCGAACGGGCAAAGGTGTAGGTCCCGATATCCGGGTCGGCGACTTCCATCAGCAAACCCCTCGCCCGAACGTGAGGATCGGCAAAGATGTCTTCGGCCGTGTTAACAGGTCCGGTTGGTACCCCGATTTTGTTCAGGGTATCTACTGCCTGGTCCCGGGTGAGGGTGCCAAGCCAGGATTCAATAATTGGCTGTAGGACGGCTGCATTAGTGGCACGCTCCGTGCCGCCCTTACTCCGTTCGTCATCGATCAGATCACAACGGCCCATGGCCTCGCACAAGCGTTTCCAAATGATATTATCCGGAACATTGAGCGCAATGTAACCGTCTTTGCATTCGAACGCGCCGCGCGGGAATAGGTTCTTGAGCGCCCCCCGCGCGGGCGACTGCCCAGCAACTGAATACAGCGGCACCATGGCCTCATTAAGAGATAGCATGTTGTCAAACATAGCCGAGTCGACAAATTGACCCCTACCAGTTTGCGCCCGCATGAACAGCGCCTGCATGACGCCATAGGCCGTCACCATGCCGGTATATACGTCCGCCATACCATAGATAGTCCAGGACGGTGGTTTATCGGCGAAGCCCACTTGGTGCATGATGCCACTCATAGCCTCTGCAACTATGTCGAAGGCTGGCCGCTCAGAGTAGGGTCCCCGATAGCCCTCCAACTGACCAAACCCAGAGATCTGTGCCCAGATCAACTTGGGGTAAATGTGTCCCAGCGCATTGTAGTCCAGACCAATCTTTTTCATCGCCCCAGGACGCAAATTTTCGACGATGACATCGGCTGTCGCTGCCAAATCGCGAAAGATTCCCTGACCTGCCGAGGTCTGCAGGTTGAGTGCCACGCTCTTTTTGTTGCGGTTATAGCCCATAAAGCCGGCGGCTTTTTTTACGCCATCTTTCTCCGCGAAAGGCGGCATGGCGCGTCGGGGATCACCCCGCCCGGGTCTTTCTATTTTTATCACTTCTGCCCCAGCGTCTGCCAGCAGCATGGTACAGTAGGGCCCCGCCATGTATTGTTCGAGACCGACGACACGGATGCCGCTGAGAGGACGGCGGGTAGATGCTGTTTCAGCCATTATCACCTACATAATTCACCACGAATATGACTTGGCCACATTCAATAAGATAGGAGAGCGATGGTTCCAGAAGGGCGGCGATGGGTTCATTCTCCAGAGTCTGTGTTCATCTGTAATCATTCAACAGATAGAAATAGGCAAGCGTTTTGTCCGTCACCCGACTAACTCCTAAACAAACGCTTATTAATCGCCAATCCATTCGACGAGCGTCGACTCGCCCATGCCGACCCCAACGCAGAGCGTGGCGAGGCCATAAAACGGTCTTGGCATGTCAGCGGCGCGGCGCTTCATTTCGTGCATCAAAGTTACGAGGATACGCGCACCAGAGCAGCCAGTAGGGTGGCCCAAGGCGATCGCACCGCCATTAACGTTTGTGTTGTCATGGCTGAGACCCAATTGCCGCATACACCCGATAGCCTGCGCAGCGAATGCTTCATTGAGCTCGACCAATCCAATGTCATCAATTTCGAGATCGAAGCGCTTAAGAAGTTTCTCCGTCGCGGGGACTGGGCCATAGCCGAAGTAACGAGGATCAGTGCCGACAGAGGCCGAACCCACCCAGCGCAGCATCGGTCTCAGACCCAGGCTGTCGGCTTTTACTCGGCTAGACATGAGGAGCGCCGCAGCTCCGTCATTGATGCCGCTCGAATTACCCGCCGTGACGGAGCCGTCTTTTTTGAAGGCTGGGCGCAGCTTGCCCAAAGCCTCCATGTCTATGGCGATATCCAGATGCCCGTTAGTTCGTTCGAAGCGGGGGTGCTCGTCAGTGTCAATGACCCTGGTCTTGCCTTTGCGTTGGGGAACCGTAACCGCGATAATCTCGTCCTTAAACCGACCATTGTTTATGGCGGCTATGGCCCGGGCGTGGCTCTCAAGGGCAAAAGAGTCTTGTTCCTCTCGCGTGATTTGCATGTCTTCTGCTATTAGTTCTGCGCCTTCCCCAAGGGAAATGATCGGGTACAACTCATTCATCTTGGGGTTTTCATAACGCCAACCCACCGTGGTGTCATAAATTTTCGGAGGTTCGGTGGTCGGGGTCTTCAGCGGCTTTGGCATTGACCAAGGTGCGCGGCTCATGCTCTCAACTCCGCTACCGATGTAGAGATCTCCCTCGCCTGATAGGATCGATCGTGCTGCCAAATTGACTGCCCCCAACGCCGAGGAACAGTTGCGGTTCACGGTGATACCGGGCACCTCGGCAGGAAATCCTGCAAGTAGGCTGGACATGCGGGCGACATCACGGTTGTCTTCACCTGCCTGATTGCCGCAGCCAGCGAAAATTTCATCCAACTCCGCGGCATCGATCTTGGTACGTTCCGCCAGAGCCTTGTATGTGTGCGCCAAGAGATCGTCAGGACGAACAGAGGAGAGCCCCCCGCC
>CAXFCV010000024.1:0-2206 GCA_964000975.1 uncultured Rhodospirillaceae bacterium
AAGCTCTCCATTAATGAAATTGGCTATTCTGACGGCGAACAGCCCAATGGGTGCAGCACACGCGATGGCATCACTGAACTGCCAAAATGGTATTTTCCGCATCTTTACGAACACGATTACTGCAATGATGACGCCCACAAGACCGCCGTGAAAAGACAAACCACCGCGCCAAATCTGGAAAACATTGAAATTGTCCACCGAATAAAAAGCACCGTACCCGATCCGCCCGCCCAGAACCGTGGCAAGCACGGCCCACACGAGAAAATCATCGATATGCTTTTTTTCTACCTTAACCGACGAGCGCTCGAAGTATTTAACAACCCAGCACCAAGCACCAATGCACCCCGTTATCCAAAGAAGGCCATACCAGCGGATAGCGACCGGAAAACTGCCGATCATACCGATGTCAATGAGCACCGGATCAATGCTGGGAAATGGCACAGCAAAAGTCATGGCCTTCGATATCCTGGAGAGTAACCTTGGATCAACACAGAATTCCATGACCATCAGGGCCGCCGCTGCACAGATACGCATCCTCCACCATTAAATAATCGGAGACATAGCGGCCGACACCATCCTCGAGAGAGGTAAACGAACTGTCATATCCGGCAGCCCTGAGTTTTGCCATATTCGCTTCGGTGAAATACTGATATTTGTCCCGGATCGCCTCAGGCGTGGGGACGTAATCGATGACCACGTCCTTTCCCAAGGCATGGAAAACAGTGGTGGCAAGATCCAGAAAGCTCCTCGCCTGTCCGGTTCCGCAGTTGTATAACCCGGAGACAGTCGGGTGCGCCTCCAGCCAGAGCATCACCTCCACACAGTCACCAACCCAGACAAAATCGCGAAGCTGGCCTCCGTCCTCATAATCAGGATTATGTGATTGGAACAGCCGCGCACGGTCGGTCTCAGAGATTTGCTTAAAAACCTGGGGCACCACACTCATCTGTCCGCCCTTGTGATATTCGTTGGGCCCATAGACGTTAAAAAACTTGAGCCCGACCCACTGCGGCGGCACGGCAGCCCGCCCCGCTACCTGTTCTGCCACCCAAATATCAAACGCGTTTTTGCTCCGGCCATACGGGTTGAGCGGCTGGAGTCGCTGTAAGGCCTGGACCGTTTCATCGTCGTCAAATCCCAGGGCACCGTCGCCATATGTCGCCGCCGACGACGCATAAATGAGCGGCACTTCATGATCTCGGCACCACAGCCAGATCTGGATCGGAAGGGTGACATTGATGTCTGTGATAAGAGCAACATTTGTTTCGATGGTAGAAGAGATCGCTCCCATGTGGAAGACAGTTTCTATCTCCCCTGCCCGGTCCTGCATAAACTCCAAAAGGCCATCCGGCGAAATACGCTCGGCGATGCGCCGATTTTCCAGGTTCTTCATCTTTTCGGGCACGTCAAACCAATCGCAGACAGCAATTTCATGGCCTATGGCTTCCAGGGCCGCCACTAAGTTAGATCCGATAAAGCCGCCAGCGCCGGTAACGAGTTTCATCTCTACGTGTATCCGTCTGTAAGTAACCCTATGTTTATAGTGCCGGCCCGATGTCCCCGCAAGTTACGCCGATGGCCGCTATACCGTTGCGATAGCGTCGCATTTGGACCATATTAGGCGATTTAAACATCAACCGCCGGAGACGTAATATGCAAACCCGCAACCGAATTTTCGATGATCTGGCTAAGGTCGCTAATAGCGCAGCCGGCACCATGGTGGGCCTGAAAGATGAAATCGAAAACATGGTCCGCTATCGCATGGAAATTTTCATGTCCGACATGAATATTGTGCGCCGAGACGAGTTTGACGCCGTCAAAGCCATGGCCAAAAAGGCCCGCTCGGAGCAAGCCGCACTCGAAAGGAGAATCGAGGAGCTGGAGACCAAATTCGACAGTTTGGCGCCCGGGACTCGGAGGAGAAAAAAGACTGCCTCGGCGAGAAAAAGCTCGAAAAAATAGTTTAATTCCCAACGCCTTGCGCTTATCCACAGCTTAATAGCCTGGATCCTTGGTTTCCCTCTTGCTTCCGTTATAACCATCTGGCAAGCTATCCCTAGTGGGTGTGAAGAATTTAATCACAACATGTAGATCCCATGATTGATCTCATGTCTAATCCCCGTGCGTAATGTCGCTAGTGACGTCAAATAGACCAGATGATTAGACGGGATACGGGTATGGCAATTTTGGATTTACACGATGACCC
>CAXFCV010000025.1:0-1955 GCA_964000975.1 uncultured Rhodospirillaceae bacterium
CTTTAACCATTTGGACGGCACAGGTGTCCGACATATTAAACCCACCATAGACACTCTTGGCCACTTTGGCAGATCTCTGGACGATATTGAATTAATGCGAACTGTCCTAGTAGATCAGATCTTCCGACCACTTTCTGCGCCATCGGTCCCCCCTCGAATAGGTATTTGCCGGACTAGTGAATGGCATGCCGCTAAGCCTGAAACAGTTGCTATGATAGATTTTTGTGACCGACGGCTCCGGGAAACCGGTGCCCATATTATTCAGATAGATTTACCTCCACCATTCACAAGGGTGATGGAGAGGTCCTTTGATGTTATTCGTATGTGGGAACTGCTACTCGCTCACGAGGATGAGATTGCAGATCATCTCACTGTGTTTAATCCTTGGTTCCAAAGTGCAGTTGAGCAGGCACGCAGCTATTCGGAGACGGACTTCAATGATGCCTTGGAGGAAGCTGCCGCTGTCCGCGGTCTTCTGGCTGGTATTTTCGAGGGGGTGGATATTCTAATTACACCCAGTGCGCTCGGCATCGCACCTACAGACCTCCTGGGCATTGAACCCCATAATTTTAATTATTTGTGGACACTCATGTACACGCCCTGCATCAGTCTACCCGCCTTTACCGGCCCGCACAGATTGCCCGTCGGTCTCCAGATCATTGGTCCACAGGATCAGGATCGGACAACTCTTGAGCATGCAAAGTGGATCGACGAGGGGATCCAGGAGGTATCGGGCTCCTATCCTGTCGCACTCGAGGGGTGATTAGGCCGCATCTGAGAGATATGGTCGGACCTGATCCGAGAACAGCTCAACGGACCGGCTAGACTCGTCATATGTCAGGTCGCCAAAAGCAAAGCGGCAAACGAGATAGTTAATGCCTGCGGTAGCGATTTGTGTCCGCAAAATATCTGTGACCTGTTCAGGCGTTCCCGCAATCCCCTGCCCGGTTTCCATCACCCCATCAAATGCCTCCGGGTAATTTACGCCGACGGGCTTCTGGCCATGCAGGTCCCACAACGCCATAAAGCTTTTGCGCCAAACTGGATAGGCCCGGCTCGCCGTCATCACTGCCTCTTCTTCCGTCTCTGCGATGACCACATAGCGCGTCATTCCCAGATTAGGGAGATCATCTTCAGCCCGCCCCGCTCTCAACCAGGCTTCCGTGTAACTGTCTGTAATCTGCGATGCCGCATCGCTCGTCTGGTTTGTGATCACGTTGAGAGCGTTTTCCGCTGGCCATTCCGTGGCCGTCGGATTTTGCACGCCATACCACAAAGGCGGGTGAGGACGTTGAATCGGGCCCATCGTGATAGGCATGTCATTCACGGCATAATGCTCCCCCTCAAACGTCAAAGCCTCGCCTTCCATGCCACGTAAGATAAGTTCGAAGGCCTCTCTGTACATCGCCGGCCCATCCTCCGCAGATAGACCGAAATAGTCCAGTTCAATAGGCGAGATACCCCGTCCAATCCCCATTTCAAGCCGGCCGCTGCTGAGCTGATCCAGCATACAAATTTCCTCAAAGAGCCTAAGCGGGTGATAAAGCGGCAGGCAGTATACGAGAGGACCAAAACGCAATGTCGTGGTTCGTTGGGCAAGCGCAGACAGAAATACATTTGGCGACGGTGACATGCCCAGCGGCGTTGCATGATGCTCTGCCAAATGATAGGCATGGTACCCCTGCTGGTCATAGAGTTCGGCCAGTTTCAGTCTGTTCTCAAAGAAGTCAGCCGGCGTCTGCGTCCCGCCATAATCCATATGGTCGAAAATACCGTATTTCATGCAGATAAATTTCCATGCGAGGCGAACAAAATCAATTACCTAGTATAGCTCGGCACCAGTCAGCATCACAACACAGATAGCAGAGAGGAGCGAATGTAATCCCTCGGGGTAACGTGACATTCTGAAATCTGACTCCTAATAGGCAACGATATTCGAAAGCTGGTGCGCCAGC
>CAXFCV010000026.1:0-1844 GCA_964000975.1 uncultured Rhodospirillaceae bacterium
CTGACCATCGCTTGAGCAAACGGGTGTTTGAAGGAAAAGCGCGAACGCTCGTGCATGGATTTTTCACCTAGGTCTCCACGGGCGGCGCGCTCGAAAAACTCCGCGCGCTTAGAGACATTTGGAACCTCGTCGTCGATGATGAGTGTGGTGGGCCGTTCAACCCGATCCACCTGCTCCATGGGATAGTTGCTCATGTGGGTGGGCCGGCTTTCCCGCCGCTTCCATTCCAAACCTGGTACGGCGCCGCCCGCGCCAAACAGATAGCGCAGCCCGTTATCGGCATTTTTGGCAAGCCGGCTTAATGGAGTGTCACAGGCCAATTCGTATTCTGTGGTTACAACGGCTAGAGAAAAGGCGTCACCCATGAAGGGATGCTCGACGGTTTCGCCATCTCTTACCGCAAGACCGGCCAGAACGGCCAGTCTATCCATATTAACGGCTCCCTTGTAGGCGTCATGGGCTGCTGCGGCAAATCCCATCCATTGGATATGTTCAGCGACAGCGATGGCGATTTGAAAGGCCCGAACTTCCGCAGCAGTGGCCTCCAGCCCGTTCACCCAAGCGTGGGCGAGGTTGTCTTCCTCTGGGGTGCGTGCGTGTGGGATCACCACGACTACGGCATGGGTGTGGCTCAGGCGTTCGGAGTCCGTAAACCAGCCATTTTCTGGTATTTTGCAAATCCCCATTCCGGCCGCATCCAGAAAGAATCCTGCACCTTTGACATCCTGGCTTCGCCGCTTCATATCATCGGGTACTGGCGCTCTCTCGGGCAGCGGGTCGACAATACCCGTGGCGCCGAACATGCCATGATATTTAAGGAGGGCCCGTCCAAAGAGGTTATTAGGGTCTATCGAGGGGCGGACAGGCCGGGGTGTCGCGTCCTCGGCCTCCTCAATTTGGGCAATAGTCTCATCATGCGGCAGTCGTTCCAACGCAAACGGCCCCCAATGGAAAGGCCTTGCCTTGTTTTTTGACGTAAGCAGCATGTCTGACTTCCCTGTTTTGTTATTTTACCAAAATGATAAGCCTTCACCGCGAGGTCCGCAAAATATATTAATTTTATCCTGAGATAAGAAAATCTCAGGGTGCGCGAGGATGAGAAGCAGAACATGCCGAGTTTCAGATACGCTGTGTTCGGTACCAGCCGAAGGCTTCTTTCACCGGCTCATCGTTGATCTCAACTAGAATTCCGCCACTGGAGGTTTCGTGATGGAATGGTGTCCAGGCAGGGACTGCAACTACATCGCCCCGGGTCCAGTCGAAGAAATTGTCATCAACGGCCGTTACGCCGGCACCGTCAGCGGCCAAAAACAGCCTGTTCGCAGTCGATTTGCTGCGCCCGGTTTGGCTGCCCGCTGGGAGATCCTCGGCCAAGAGGCGCATGGTGGGAATGGGCCTCGACGGCAACTCTATTCGATGGCGGCCCAGGGAATCGATGTTTGATTGTCTGGCCAATCGGCGTTTGACGTCCGCCCATTTTATGTGAAGCGGAGAGTTGTCTTGTGTCGGCAAACTGGATGATTGTTCGTCTCGTACCTCAAAAAAGATCGTCTGGAGATGGGACACCAGAGGATCATCCAGGAAATCAATCCAGCTCACGCTATGGCTCTCCGACTCGTTACCGAGACCATGCCAAACCCAGTTAGGCGTTAGGATAAGATCGTTCTCATCCATGAACACTTTTTCACCGTCGAGGGTCGTATAGGCGCCGTCGCTCTCGAGAATAAACCGTCCAGCGTTTACGGTGTGGCGATGAGCACGCGCGAACTGACCGGGGCCGACCATTTGGTAGGAGCAATGAAGCGTGCTGAGACTCGTACGCTTGCCCGGTGCCGGGTTGGCCA
>CAXFCV010000027.1:0-3286 GCA_964000975.1 uncultured Rhodospirillaceae bacterium
AGCTTCCATTTGACGGTGCCAGTTAGATTTATTGCCCCCGATCCCGTGAATAAATACCACGGGCGGCCCCTCCCCGCTATGATCATAGGCGAGCCGTGGGGTACCAGGGACAAAAGAGGTTTGGAACGTCAAGTCAGGGTTCCGTTTATTACGAGAAGGCCAACGGTGGTAACAAAACACCCTTTTCGATAATCTGCCGCTCGTCAAGCCAAATGCTGCAATTCCGCATGGGCAGATCAAAATGGCCGCGGGTAAATCGGCCCGCAAACTCATTGGCACCAGTAGACAGGAGAAAACTCCCCGCGAGGGCACGCAGTTCGGTCCCGTTTATCTGATCCTTGTCAAACATGGCCAGTGAGTCCCAACGCGCTGCCGGGTTCATGCCCCATCCCACATGCGAGACGGCATAGGCGTTTTGGTCGAAAGCGGCATAATATTCCCGCATCAACTCGGCATCCAGTCCGTCGCCACCGATATTAACGACAAAATCATTGTCAAAGGTGAGAGTGATTGGCGTTTCCAAATACCGCTTGAATGTCAAGTTCACATCGCCACGGTCCAAGACCACGGTTCCGTTAGTGGTTTTAGCTTTAGGGAAACAAAGGCAAAGACCAGCGGGCCAATAACCCACCTTGTCCCCTTCGTCCAAATAACCAGCCCCGCCCCTCCCGGGTGCATCGGTGACATCAATTGTGAGATCAGTGCCGGCATCGGATGCGACACGCATGATGCCCGCCTCGCTTAACATTTTCATGCCAAGATCAATGGTCGGACGTAGTGCCGGATTGGGCATGCAACGTTCGAGAATTTCTGGATGTTCATTAGAAATCATAAAAAGCCTGGACCCGCCCTCCAGTATCGCAGGCAGCTCGGGAGCGTGCAGCATGCCCTCTACGGTGACGTCGACGACGAGACTACTACTGGCCAGCGCCTTGATGACTGGCGCAATACCCTGCACCGCCGGTGTAGCTCCCGTGGAACGCATGGGCACAGGATCCTCAAGCGATGGGGTCGGCAAACGGACATGAAATACCGTGGCCCCCAATTGCAAAAGTGCCAGTTCCGAGAGGTCCACCAGAACTTGCCGGGACTGTGTTTCGGATAAAATAGCAACAACATCGCCTTCCCGTATCCGGCAATTCTGAAAGGTTTCAACAAAGCACTTAATCCATTTGCCTTCTACTCTCTCCGCCATCTACAGCCCCTCCTCTGGGATGACTTCCGGCGGGGTAAATATCTTGATAGGCGGCAAAGCACCCTCGAACTTCTCCACCTGCACCAGCGTAGACATGGCCGTAGGTCCCTGCGCTAGGCTCGATGTTCCAACATCACGCGTCAGAACATTAGGATTGCCATGAACATCAAGACTGCCCGGCTCGCCAGGTTCCAAAGGATCAAACCACGCCCCTGTCGGTAAACGGATAACGCCCGGCATCACACCATCCGACAGCTTTACAACAGACAAACAGGCCCCACGGTCATTAAAAAGACGGACTGCGTCACCGTCTTCGATATTTCGGCGAGCGGCATCGTCTGGGTTCATGGTGGCGGGCTCCCGCCCTTTAAGCTTGTTGCTTTGGCTATATCCCCCATTGTCGTATTGGCTGTGGAGACGAGTGTCCGGCTGATTTGAGATCAGATGCAAGGGGAACCGCTCAGCGAGATCCGCCCCTAACCACTCGGCAGGTTCTTGCCAGACGGGATGCCCCGGACAATCTAAACAACCAAAGCCATCTATTTTTTCCGAGAAGATCTCAATCTTTCCCGAGGGGGTATCCAGCGCATGACTAACCGGGTCACTCCGAAATGCGCTCATAAAAACTGCCCCTTCGGGATCAGCGAACTTGTGATAGCCTCGCTCCCAGAATTCTTCCAGACTGGGCATCTCTTCGCCAAGCGCAGCTGCATTTTGCCGCAGCCTATCAAACATATGCTCCAACCATTCCTGCGCATTCCGACCTTCAGTGTAGTCCGGCTTACAGTCAAGCCTAGCTGCCAAACCGGTAAATATTTCGTAATCTGTTTTGGTGTCGCCATAGGGTTCCGCCGCTTTTTGCATGGCGAAAAAATAGCTGTCTGTGCGGCTCACACCGATGTCGTTTCGCTCCAATGTCGTCGCCATTGGAAAGATAATATCAGCATGACGCGCGTTGGCGTTCCACCAAGCTTCGTGAACGATAACGGTGTCTGGTTTCTGCCAGGCCTCAACCATCTTATTAAGGTCCTGATGATGATGGAATGGATTACCTCCACACCAGTAAACAATCTTGATATCTGGATAGGTGCACTGTTCGCCGTCATACACAAATTTCTCGCCAGGGTTTAACAACATGTCAGAAATTCGGGCAACAGGTATATAGTCCCGGACTAAATTCTCCCCTTGCGGCAAGGCTGGTTTGGGAATTCCTGACGGCGCGCGTCCAACAAGGTTGGTGGCACCATAGCCCAATGCAAAACCGCCACCGGGAAGACCAATCTGCCCCAAAATAGCCGCCAGAGTTATGGCCATCCAGAAAGCCTGTTCCCCGTGATCGGTACGTTGGGTCGACCAGCTAAGATTAATCATGGTTCGTTTGGAGGACATTTCCGCCGCAAGTTTACGGATCATACTCGGCGCAACGTCCGCAATCGCTCCGGCCCACTCAGCATCTTTCGGAACGCCATCCGTTTTACCCAGCAAATAAGCCTCAAACCTCTCGAAGCCGGTGCAGTGGCTCTCGAGGAAGGCAGAATTATGCTTTCCTATATATACAAGCTCATGAGCCAGACCCATCATGAGCGCAGTATCCGTATTGGGCCGGAGGGGCCACCATTCGGCCGTTAAAAATTCTGCCATGTCACTTTTAAGGGGACTAAAGCTCACAAAACGAACGCCCTTCTCCCGGCACTTTAACAGGTCAGTTTTGACGCTGTGTTTGCCTGTTCCGCCGCCATCAACTTGGGTGTTTTTCATTGGAATACCCCCAAAAGAGACAAGTAATTCCGTGTGCTCAGCCACCATTGTAAGGGGTGTGTTAAGCTCGATTTGTTGAAACATACCTAGGCCGATGACATGGGGGAGAATGACCTCACCAGCAGCAAAACTGTATGTGTTGATGCTGTCCGTATACCCGCCCGCACATTTCATAAAACGATGGAGATGACTGCTTGGATGATGAAAACGTCCCGCGCTGCCCCATCCATAGGACCCGGCATAGATCGCCTGATTCCCAAAGGTGGTGCGCACGCGCTCCAATTCGGCTGCCGCGAGATCCCAGGCACGCTCCCAGGAGACAGCGACAAAGGG
>CAXFCV010000028.1:0-1668 GCA_964000975.1 uncultured Rhodospirillaceae bacterium
ACCCTGTGGGAACGTGTCGTATGGGGCCTGATGCGGAAGCGGTCGTCGACCCGCGCTTGCGGGTAAACGGCCTTCAAGGTTTGCGGGTTGTTGATGCATCAATAATGCCCTCTCTTGTATCCGGAAATACCAATGGTCCTACCATTATGATCGGAGAAAAAGCGTCGGATATGATTTTAGAAGACGCGAAATCTGGGTAGGTTCTGCCTGTGCCCATGCCGTGACCAGCCAGTTAGCAAGGCATGATCGTAAGAGGGCATCTCTCGATAGCTGAATTTGAACGGCAATCGGGTACCCCGCGAATATCTGAGCATTCACCCGAGGAATTGTAACAACAAGGAAAAATACAGGGAGAAAGTGATGGCATCACGAGACATTCATTTGGTTGGCAGTATTCCACTTGCGGATGCGGCAGAAGTCTTCTCAATGGTTGCTGGAAAATTAGGTAGCTATTGCAAGCGGCTACCCGACGGAGAAACAGGCGACCGCCTTACCTGGATACGCTGGCAAGATCATGTCTTTCGGGATCATCCTCAGCTGGAAGCGATCGAGTCGGCGGGCGACTACCGGAACGCTACAGCCGTCGTTCAAAGCGCGGCTGGCACAAAAAAAATGGCCCATACCACGTGGTGGCAGATCAAGGAGGGTATTGCGCCAGAGGATCTAGAGATGCGTTCTCTCGGCTATGCGGATTGCGCCATTGGGTCCTATAAGGAGTTCAAGCGGCAAAAAGAAGCCGGTGTTATTCCCACAAATACCAAGTTTCTGGCCGCTATTCCCTCGCCGTTCAATGTACTGAACTCGGCGATCGCGCCCAGGGACCGGATCAGGGTGGAGCCTGCCTATGAGGCCCAGATGCGGCGAGAGATTGATCAAATCGCTGCCGCCATACCTCATAACGAGTTGGCCATTCAGTGGGATAATGCTCATGACATGCAGGCATTCGAGGGTGCACGGCAATCCTATTTTCCATTCCATAAGGACGGCATCGCGGACCGTCTGATCAAATTTGGCGACTATGTACCGGCCGATATCGAGCTTGGATATCATTTTTGCTATGGCTCATTTGGCGGCAAGCATTTTGTGGAGCCCGTAAATATGGCGCCCATGGTCGACCTTGCCAATCGTTTGGCTGAAGGTGTAAGGCGCTCTATTGAATTCATCCATATGCCCGTCCCGATTGAGAGAGACGACGACGCCTATTTCCAGGCATTGACGGACTTAAATCTGAAGCCAGAGACTGAACTTTATCTTGGCCTAATACATGATAAGGACGGCGTGGACGGGACCCGACGTCGGATGGCGACTGCGGATAAATATGTAAACGATTACGGTATTTCGACGGAATGCGGTTTCGGCCGCCGGCCGGCGCATACTGTGGAGCCGCTTTTGGACATACATGTTGCTGCGGCGAAGTAACCAGGGGCTATTTCTCTGGCCCCTCCTGGACTGGCCTGACGACTGCCTGGGGGTCGGGGATCAATGTCCCGGGAGGCGACCCGCGACTGCGCGCACTTTTCGCGGGCTGGCGAGCCACATCGCGGCGATTGAAATAAGACACATGCCCATGGCGACATTAAAAGAGAGGTCATAGTTGCCGCGAAGATCGAAAAGCCACCCTGTGGCCCAGGGGCCTAGTGCCGCGCCCATACCGGCAAAAGCGCCAAG
>CAXFCV010000029.1:0-3589 GCA_964000975.1 uncultured Rhodospirillaceae bacterium
AGGCGGTTACGCCGCCATACCGGTGTGGCGACTATGTGCAAGCCGTCATGGATCTGGGAGCAACAATATGCACCCCCCGGAAACCGGTCTGTCCCCTGTGTCCTTGGCGTCATTACTGTGCGGCCTCGAGAGCAGGTGACGCAGAATCGCTCCCCAGAAAGGCTTCCAAGAAACAAAAACCAACAAGGGTGGGGATTGCCTTCTGGCTGGAAGACCGACGTGGACGCATTCTGCTTCGTCGGCGCGAGGATCGCGGCCTGCTGGGCGGTATGATGGAGTTTCCCTCCACGGGTTGGGTAGTAGGCACCTGGACAGAAGACGATGCACTGGCGGCGGCCCCAGTAAAAACCGACTGGCATAAGGTATCCGGCACGGTGCGGCACACCTTCACCCATTTCCATCTCGAACTGACGGTTTTTAAAGGCCGGTTAAATAGGGAACGCAAACCCCAAGGAGTTTGGTGTGAGGTTGAGAAATTCGGGGACCATGCGTTGCCCACTGCCATGAAGAAAGTTGCGCGCCACGTATTGGGTAATATTGGGCGTGACTAAGCCCGAATATCGAGTGCGGAGCCTACGACAGCTTCGCCTAAGTCAGCGGTGGAACCCACCACGTCTCCTGCTCTGTTGTCTTGTGCCAAAATGAGGCTAAAGATCAACGTGTTGCCTCGTGATGCCAGGAGCGTAAATCCAAATTGGGCAACCTGAAATTCCAATTGGAGAGCAATAACTTCTGCTTCTGCATCATCCTGGATGTCTGTTAGGCGCTGTTTAATCTCCTTCTCGATGCCTTCTATCAGAGAGTCAAACAGGGTGGATCGTGACTGAAGAGTTTGCAGATCGGCTTTGAAATCAGCCTCAGTGTCAAGAATCACGCCTTCGGCCGCCTCCAGGTCGGCTTTTGCCCGCGTAATCGCGTTTACATCCACAGATGTCTGAAAATCGTCATAAAGCCATGCGTCCAAGAGCCCAAGGCCGCCACGGGTAATGGAGGCCGTCACATCTGTCAGATCAGCGCGTTGAAAGGTCACTATATCGTTACCGCTAGCGTTATCAGTGAAGCCTGTAAAGTTGATGGTTGTGACGTCTTCTGTATTGCCGCTCGGCGTATCTGGATATGAAGTGTATTCGGTGAGCGTGCCCGTCGCTCTCTCACTCGTCAGCCGAGCAGTATTGGAATTCCAAAATTCCGTGCCAGGGCTAGTCTCTGTGAGGTAATAGTCCACGCCCAGATAGACGCCGCCAATGAGGAGCGTGTCGCCATTTGAATTATAGGGGGCAAAAAAACTTTGCGGCCGAAAGCTCGTCCGTGACATCGCTGAAATAAGGTTCTTGTGGTAATATTGACCACCATCTTTATACGCGTGATCTGCCGCCAGAATTAGCTGGTTGATCTTTCGGAGCTTGTTATCCCAGTCCTCTGCCAGTGCGGAGGCGCTGATACTACCCTTCTCAAGGGCCGTGATCTGCGACTGCAGATGATATACGTGATTTTTTAAATACTGGAATTGTCTCAGGGATTTATTTACCACATCAATTGAGTCGTTGAGGCGTTCTTTCCTGCCCGTTAAAATAGCCTGGTCTCGGCGCAGCGCGTCCGTGAGAGGTGCGGCGGTGGTGCTGTTAAGTTTGGCGAGTGCTGAATCAATACGAAATCCAAAACTATTCTGAATGCTTTGAACCGCTCTCGTCTGGGCGGTCCCATGACTCAGCAACAAAGACCGGTCGACAGCAGTGACGCCGCCGGTGAGTATGCCTACAATACTGGATGTCGGACTGAACGCTTCGAGTGGCATGCAATGGCGACCTCCTGTCGCCTCACAACGCTGCTTTTTTCCCGCACAATTGATAATTTTTGTCGTTTTTAGCCTTTAACTCTGCCAGGTGGTAATGTCTACTATCCAGCGAAGCTTGAGCCCTTTACAATCACAAAAAAAGCTTATCAAATTTGTCTAAATACCTCAATCTTGGGCTAGAGATCGCTTAATAGAACCCGCGCTATATGCCGAATGGTTTTCACGCGCGAATCAAAGAGAACCTCTCAGCCGGCTTGCCGGATCAGCTAGCCTTGACGCTTAAGTCTGCCGACAATATCTCGGGTCGGGATAGATATTCGGATCCATTCTGTAATATGGGTAATCTCGATTATCTATTCCTGTGCATTTTCAGCTACCTGAACGATGGGTTCACGCCAACTTGTCCCCAAACATACGTTGACCCGCTTTTTCATGCGATTTACCTGATAATCGGCGCCGGCAGCGCGCTGATTATGTGACCGATGAGAGCGTTGTCCTGATCCCAGAATCTGGTTAGGACTTTACCAGCTCGCGCGAGCGCTCTTGGCTGGCTCGCATTTGTTGGTGAACCGGTGATACCGATTCAAGGCATTGATTGCCTTCTAGGAAAATAAAATGCTCATCCTGTATGATAATCCACTTTCTACAAATGCCCAGAAAGTTCGTCTTGTAATGGCGGAAAAAGGCATCGCATTTAAGAGCATCACCCTTGATCTTCAGGCAGGTGGCCAATTCGACCCTGACTTTGTGAATTTAAATCCAGCTGCCCAGGTGCCGGCCTTGCGCGATGGTGACAAGGTATTCACGGAATCAACAGTGATCTCCGAGTATCTCGAAGACGCTTACCCCGGACCGTCGTTGGTGCCGAGGGAGCCTGTGGGCAAAGCCGAGATGCGCTGGCTTACGGAGCAGACCATTAGCTGGATGAGTCCTATGATCAACAGCTTGAATGTGGGGTTAGTTTTTCGCCATATTTATGCCGAGATGTCGGCTGTAGAAATGACCGCATTTTGGGCCGCCAACCCCAACCCAATCCAACTACTGCGTCAAAGATCTTGCGACGAAGAGGGGGTGAACTCACCCTATATTGCCGTAGCTTTACGACGTTATCGAGAGTTCATTTTGACGTTGAACGCCCGACTTGAAAACGCAGGCCCCTGGCTTGCGGGAGACGTGTTCTCCCTAGCGGACACGGGAATTTTCCCCTACTTGAATAGACTCGAGTTGATGGGGCTTGAGCGATTGACTTCGGGGGCTGAGGCCTGTGAGAACTGGCTCGAGGCCATGCGCTCCCGGCCGAGCGTACAGAGGGAAATTACCAATAAAATTTCCGAAAATACACTCGCGGTACATCGCGAATTTGTGGCCCGCGATCAGGCCGCCTTGGATAGTATGCTGGCCGAGTTACGGGTTTAACTGAAGGTTTCCGGCGATGGTCGGAGGTCACCGACGATAGTGCCCCGAGAGTTCAGAACATGCGGCGTGATGTGATTCTTTAAGGCCGTTTGCTCCGATGCTGTAAGCAGACGCATTTTTTGCAAGACCCCGAATAGGGCTACTGTGACGGCCCGACGGGTGCCGTCTGAAACTTTAATTGCAATGCCCAGCCCTTTGTCCCTGATCATTGCCGCCATGTATCCTTCCGCACCGATTTTAGCAATGATCCTGCCCTGTGTGATCTGCGCCAGGTCGGTACAAGGTGCTGCCGTGCCCCAGAAATACGTCGGTGCCGCGGCGATCGAATCACAGAGTCGGGTGATGGCGGCAGCTTCCGGTGCTGGTAGTGTCTCTGGG
>CAXFCV010000030.1:0-13518 GCA_964000975.1 uncultured Rhodospirillaceae bacterium
AAAGGTCGGCCGCCAGAATGGTCTCCAACATGAAATGCATCATCAGCGCGCCGACCGCGCGTTCTTCCAATCCGGGGATGCTCAAGGTCCGGACCGGGCAGCCATTTTCTGCGAGGACCCCCGCTGTTGCGGCTTCTTCCGCGCGGAGCAGATCGCCGAGCCGTTTGCCGGACAAGTAGTCAAGATCGGTGCCCTGGACCAGATCCGCTGGAATGGCATGCCCCCGTCCGGACGTCTCGGCCCCGATAATGGTGAAAAACTTATCCCGGGGACCCTCGAGATACAGTTGCAGCTGACTGTGCTGATCTACGGGGCCCAAGGCATCTATCGGGGTCGTGCCCCGCCCGTCTTTGCCCAAGCTCTCTGCCCAGAGCTGGCGGTACCATTTGCCGAAATTCACAAGTCCGTCGAGATAGGGCATCATCACCGTCTGCGTGATGCCCGCGTCGAGCGCCAACCCAATATTGATGGCCGCCCCCGCCACCGCCGGAATATCCTCCGGCGCCGCGCCGCCAGCCGTTTCCAAGAGAACGTCTCGGGCGCCCTGGCGAACCGCATCGGCATCCAGACCCGCGATCATCGCTGGCAGCATGCCCGTGAGTGAGAACGCGGAAAAGCGGCCGCCCAAACCGGGCGGATGATCCAGGACATCAATGCCAAGCTGCTCCGAAGTATACCGCAGCGGCCGAGAGCCAGGCTCACAGATTGACGTAAAATGTTTCGCGGCAACCGGTTCCCCGAGCGCATTCCGGAACACATCAAGGCAATAAAGAAACTGGGTGAGGGTCTCTAGGGTTCCGCCGGATTTGGAGATCACGAGAAATCCCGTGCGGCTGGGGGCAACCGATTGAAACAGGGCGTCAAAGCCCGCCGGGTCCACATTATCCATAAAATGGACCCGAGGCTGTATTGGGAGATTGTCCGGCCCCGATGCGGTGGATACAGATGCCAGGCTGCACAGCGTGCGTCCGCCGAGGCTAGAACCGCCGGTACCAAGAACAATCACATCATCGAAGGACTCTGCATACCGTTCGGCCACGGGCTCAAGGGCCTCTAATCCTGTGCTCGCCGTGACATCGTCTAAAATCGCTTGAACGTCCGCGCGGGAGCCGTCATTGATCTCCGCCAGACTGGCGGCAAGACGGCCCGTTAGGTCCAAAAATCGCGCCTCGGACAGGCCGGGACCGCTGGTTGAACCAGACAAACAATATTCGCAATTTTGGCGGTACATTGCGCCAGCAGCAGCCTCAGATTGGATTTCTCATGACCGGAGCGCGCCTCCAGGTCTCGCAGCATCAGTTTATCAAATGTACCAGCTCTCAACCACCCTCATCATCCGATGTGACCGTTAACCCGGCAACAGATTGAAATTATTGCCCCTCCGCCTGCACGCCATCCGGTCGGCCAACAACCACCAGGGTGAGCGCGTCTGCATCCAGGAGTTTTTTTGCGACTTGATTCACGTCATCCAAGGTAACGGTATTGATAAAGCTGTTGCGCTGATCAATGTATTTGATGCCCAACCGCTCCAGTTGGATGCCAGTCATCATCGCCGCAATTTGGCGGCTAGAGGAAAACCGGAGCGGATAAGAACCGGTGAGATACGTCTTTGCATCATCCAGTTCCGTCCGAGTGAGTCCCTGATCAGCCATACGCCGCCATTCATTTTTTAGGATTTTAATGGTTTCGGCTGCCCGGGCGTTTGCTGTTGCGGACCCACCCATAATGATTCCAGTATGGTTATACGGGGAGAGGTAACTATAGACAGAGTATGCCAGGCCCCGTTTCTCGCGGATCTCTCTATACAGCCTGGATTCAAAGCCGCCGCCGCCTAGCACATAATTCATGATATATGCGGCAAAGAAATCCGGATCATTCCGCTTGATGCCAGCCTGGGCAAAGCGGATGACACTCTGGGGAATGGGTTTGTCGATCACAATCGTGCGGTTGCCGGCAGTGGCCATGATATCTGGCAATTTCCATGGGCTCGCGGTTTCCGGTAAGGAGCCAAAAACAGAGTCGAGCAGTTTTCCAAGCGCGACGGCGGTCACATCGCCAACCACGCTCACCACCAAATTATCTTTGGCAAATCGCTGCGCTTGAAACAGCTTCAAATCAACGATTTTGATAAATGGTATCGTCTCAGCCGATCCCATTACTGGGTTCCCGTAAGAATGACCGGGAAACAACGTCTTGAGCAACATGCGCCCAGCAATCTGACGGGGGTTTTCAGAACGCCGGCGAAGGCCCGCCAAAATCTGACTTTTCATCCGCGCCACCGCGTCCGCATCAAACCGGGGGCGCGTGAGCGCCAGCTTCAACAGCTCAAAAACCCGGTCACGGTTCCGCGTGAGGGTACGGAGGGACCCTGAAAAAGAGTCCTGCCCGGCACGGAAATTAAGAGACACGGAGAAGTCCTCCAATGCCCGCTGGAACGCCTGGCTATCCAGGTCACCCGCTCCTTCATCGATGGTGGAGGCCACCAGATTGGCAAGCCCCTCTTTGCCAGCGGGGTCCAAAGCGGCACCGCCGCGGAATGCGAAGTTCACAGTTATAATCGGATTACTGTGATCCTCCACCAGCCAGGCTGTCAGGCCCTTCGGTGATACTATCTTCTGGATGTCTATGGCCTGTGCCAGGGGTGCGCGCATCAGGAACGTGGTGAGGAATGTGGCGGCGATCGCGGCAGAGGCCAGCAAAAGGCGGAAAGCTGGCATTTTGATCATGGCCTAGCCTCCCTTATTAGTTTGTGGCCGGTTGGTTTGTGGCTGGTTAGGCGTCGGTTGACCGGGCAGCAGATAACCGGTCACCGCCCTTTTTTGCCGGAGCACCGCATTCGCGGCGGCTTTGATTTGATCCGCGGTAACGCGACCGATCCGATCAGGCCAGGCTTCAACATCCGCGATCGTTTGACCCGAACTCAATGCCGCCCCTAGCACCCGGGCACCGGCCCCCATGGAGTCCCGCACATAAACAGCTTCTGCCTGCAGGCCTGTTTTGGCACGGGTTAGTTCTTCTTGACTCACCCCGTTTTCCCGCAGCTTTTTAATCTCTGCGGCAACGACTCTCTCGATCTGATCCATGCCGACGCCCGGCCGCGGGCTCGCAAAAATTGAGAAATTAGACGGCCCAAGTTTATCAGCATCATAGAACGAGCCCGCAGAGAGGGCTATTCTCTGCTCGATCACTAGGGACCGATAAAGCCTGCTGGTAGCACCACCACCAAAAACCTGGGACAGAACCTCTAGGGGATAGGAATGTTGCTTGTCACCATAGATCCGACTGGGTGCGAAAAAGGCCCGCTGCCAACTCGGCTGGCGGACGCGGGAGTCACTCAGGGTAACAGTGCGCGCTGCATTGTGCGGCGGCTCTTGAGGACGAATACGGGGAGGGATCTTACCCGCCGGAATGGCACCGTAATATTTTTCCGCCAAGGGCTTTAAAACATCCGCTGTGATATCCCCTGCTACAACAAGAATGGCATTGTTAGGCCAATAATAGGTGTCATAAAACCGACGAAGATCGTCCACGGTCAGGTCGACGATTTCATGGTCCCAGCCAATGACCGGATTGCGATAGGGGTAGTTGAGAAAGATGGTCGCGTTTAACTGTTCACGTAATTTGGCAGCCGGAGAATTGTCCGTACGCGAGCGCCGCTCCTCCCGGACGACCTGACGTTCTGGTTCAACCTCTTTTGCATCAATGATCAGATTGCGCATCCGATCGGCTTCAATTCTCATCACAGCCTCCAACCGGCTGGCGGCCACAGTCTGGTGGTACCCTGTATAGTCGAGAGACGTAAAGGCATTATCCTGACCACCATTTCGTGCCACAATTTTCGAGAACTCGCCTGATTGAAGGGTCTTGGTCGCTTTAAACATAAGATGTTCGAGAAAATGGGCGACGCCAGTTTTTCCTGGGGGCTCATCGGCCGAACCCACCTTGTACCAGACCATGTGCGTCACAATGGGGGCCCGGTGATTGGATATCACTACTACTTGCATGCCATTGCGGAGCGTAAATGTATCCGGATTGAAAATAGCCGCCTCAACTGCGTCATCCCAAGCCGCTGTTAGACCCGCGTAAATAGTTAACAGAAGCCCAAGTAGTTTTATCAATCGCATCATGCGCGTGTTCCAGAAGTTGGAGCCAATCAATTGCCAAGCCATGACCCTTCGCATTGGACGGGTCACAGTCACTATAAATATAGTACGCTAAAGGTGAGATCAAAGCGCCTCGGAGGCTTGTGGAGCCGCTAAATTAGAGTCGTCTCTCAGGAGGCTTATTTCAGCACGCCCTCAAACAAGGCTTTTTTCTTCCGCGAAATAACGGGTATTCGATTTGAGTTCAGCGGTTTTCCGAGGGCCTGGGCTTCGTGAATACGTCGCCGCTCCTTGACCGGGTCCACGGCAGTACCGAATTTATCTTTCCTTTGCCAAAAAACCAATTTGTCAGTGAGGGATTTATCCTCCTCAAACAGTCTGGCTGTGTCTTTTTCCACCAGGTTTCGGATGCCAGGATCTGCCTGTGTCGCCCCTGTCAAATTGAGCACAGCGCGTTCCCCTCGGCTCAACCTGCTCAGATTTTGCTTCTGTCCCGCGGTTGCCCTGTCAGCCTCTCTCACAGGTACCCCCAGAGCTTTTTTGGCCCGATCACGGGGGTTGACTGTTTGAGGTCGTGCGGCACCCGGTGACGGCGGCCTGAGGCCATAGTTCGGAGGCAGGCTGAGAGGTGCGCGCTGGTAAACAGTAAATTCGTCAGGCGCCTCTTTGGTTTGACCCAAGGCCCGCTTGGTTTCCTCACAGGCCGTCAAAGAGGCAAGAATGCCCAGCAAAAACAGTGGGGTGATATAGTGGTTTACATTACCTATGGACATGACGTGTACCCGAAACGGTTTGCTAGCGATCTTGCGGCTTTATTTTAGACTGGTTAGAGCCTCGAGAAAATAGGGAATCTACTATCAAAATAATTGCCCCAACAGTTATAAAACTGTCTGCTGCATTGAACGCGGGCCACCGAATGGATCCAGCATGAAAATCAAGGAAATCCAAGACTGCTGAATGGACCGCTCGGTCGATCACATTACCAAGAGCACCGCCAATAATGAGACCAAGAGAAATGGCTACACGCTTGGACTCCGCTTTCCGCAGCCAGTTGATTAAGAAGCCAACAATAATCAGCGCAAGGAGAGAGAGTATCCAGACCCCGGCCATGCTCTCATTACTGAACATGCCGAAACTGATGCCGCGATTCCACACCTGCACCAGGTTAAAAAAGGGGGTGACGTTGATAACCCTGGGCGGGTCCATGACATATATCAGTATCCACCATTTCGTAACCTGGTCCACACCAATGGCAAGGACTGCAACGAGAAGACCTAACGGCACAGACCGCATCATATCAAATCAGTCCATTGCCGGGTGGTATTTGATTGCGTCCAAGCATCGGACACACAAATCGGAGGATGCATCGCCGGCACGCACGTCTGGCAGAAATTTATAGCAGCGCTCACATCTCCCGCCGTCGGCGATTGCACAGACAACGCTCACGCCGGCCACCTCCTCAATCGCAAAGGCGTCGGCCGGGGCAGGATCCGTGGTGAGCGTAATGTCCGAGGTAATGGTTATTTCAGCACCGTCTAAACCCGACATGACGTCTACATATGCCTGAGTGGTATGGATAACAGGGTGCGATTGCAAGCTCGACCCAATCCGTTTTTCCGCACGTTCGATTTCAAGTGCGCCGGTCACCACACGCCGGAGTTCCCTGATTTTCGACCATTTGGCGGCCAGCTCGTCATCCTGCCAATCCGCAGGTATATCCGGGAACAGCCGCAGATGAACACTGTCCGCCTCTCCTGGGAAACGCGCAAGCCACGCTTCTTCCGCCGTAAAGCAAATAAACGGAGCGAGCCACGCTGTAAGACAGCTGAAAATTTCATCCAGTACCGTTCGCGCCGCGCGCCGTTTAATCGAATCGGCCCGCTCGCAATACAACGCATCCTTGCGAATATCGAAATAGAACGCTGATAGATCAACCGTGCAAAACGTGTGCAGCTCCGTGAACAATGGATGAAATTCATAATCAACACAGGCCTGCCGGACTTTACCATCCAACTCCGATAGGCGGTGAAGGACCCAACGGTCGAGCTCAGGCAAATTAGCAAACGGCAGACTCTCATTCTCATCAAAGCCAGCCAAATTACCCAACAGGAAGCGCAGCGTGTTTCGTAGACGCCGGTAAATATCCGTGTGATGCTTCACAATGTCCGGGCCGATCCGCAAATCCTCTGAATAATCGGAACCCACGACCCAAAGCCGCAGAATATCCGCACCGTTTTTCTCGACGACTTCCTGAGGTGAAGTGATGTTGCCAAGAGACTTTGACATCTTCTGACCATCTTCTGCCATGACAAAGCCATGAGTGAGAACGGCTTCATAAGGGGCGCGCCCCCGAGTGCCACATGACTCCAACAAAGACGAATGGAACCAGCCGCGGTGCTGGTCGGACCCTTCCAGATACAGAGAGGCAGGCCAGTCGAGATCATCCCGATCCTCGAGAACAAAGGAATGCGTGGAACCTGAGTCAAACCAGACATCCAAAATATCTGTGACCTGTTCGTAATCGTCAGCGGCATAATCCTGGCCGAGGAAACGAGACGGTTCCGATGTGAACCAAGCATCGGCGCCTTCTGCGCGCACGGCCTCCACGATCCTGGCTAAGACAGCCTCGTCGCGCAACACCTCGCCAGACCCTTTTTTAACAAAAACCGTGATTGGCACACCCCAGGCACGTTGACGGGAAACACACCAGTCGGGCCGAGTTTCAATCATGCCCGTAAGCCTGTTTTTACCCGACGCGGGATAGAATGCGGTCTCTCTAATAGCCTTTATCGCGGTTTCTCTGAGGCCATTACTTTCCATGCTGATAAACCATTGTGGTGTATTTCGGTAGATTAGCGGCGCTTTTGAGCGCCAAGAATGAGGATAGGAGTGTTGGATATTCCCAGACGCCAACAGGGCATTTGCAGATTTCAGCTCCTCGATAACCACCTGATCCGCCTTAAATACATGATTGCCGCCAAGTAGGGGAACGTGATCGGCAAAGACGCCGTCACCCATGACTGTCTCCGGGATAGCGAGCCCGTTTTCGACCCCTAGCACCCAGTCATCAAAGCCATGTCCTGGCGCAATGTGGACAAAGCCCGACCCGGTATCCATTTCCACAAATCTTGCAGCCAACGCAGGAACGTCAAAATCATATCCCTGTCCCCGGAAAGGGTGGGAACAGATCGTCCCGGCCAGGTCCGCACCCTTGAACCCTGAAACAACCTCATGACCGGTGATGCCGCATTCCTGGCAAACGGACTCCAATAACGGTGCCGCAAGAATAATTTCTTCGCCCGCTATAGCAAGTGAGTCTTCGTCCATATCAGTTACCCGAACGCGCACATAGTCATCATCCGCGCTATACGCGAGTCCGCGATTGCCAGGAATGGTCCAGGGCGTTGTTGTCCAAATGATGATGGATGCCTCCTTGGCCGTAGCCGTCGCCGAAGCGTCGAGCACGGGAAAACGCACAAAAATCGTATTGGACTTATGGTCGTGGTATTCCACCTCGGCTTCGGCCAAAGCTGTTTTTTCGACCACCGACCAAAGCACGGGTTTTGCGCCCCGGAAAAGGCTGCCGTTCATAAGAAATTTTCCCAGCTCTTCGACGATCCGGGCCTCGGCTTCATAGGTCATGGTCGTATAGGGATTTTCCCAATCCCCGATCACACCGAGCCGCTTAAATTCCTCCCGTTGGACGCCAATCCAATGATCGGCAAATTCCCGGCATTCCTTACGGAACTCGACAATGGGCACGTCATCCTTGTCGTCCCCCTTATTGCGATATTTTTCCTCGATCTTCCACTCGATGGGCAGACCATGACAATCCCACCCGGGTACATAATTTGAGTCTTTTCCCATCATCTGCTGGGAGCGAGAAATGACGTCCTTTAGAATTTTATTGAGTGCGTGACCAATGTGTAGATTTCCGTTGGCGTAGGGCGGGCCGTCGTGCAGGATAAATTTCTCGCGCCCCTTTGCCTGCTCTCGCTGTCGTTTATAAAGACCAAGCCGCTCCCAATACGCAAGGAGTTCTGGCTCTTTTTTGGCCAGACCCGCTTTCATGGGAAAGTCTGTCTTGGGGAGATAAACGGTTGATTTGTAGTCCACGCTCATGATGCTGCTCATATAAATTCAACTGAATGACCCGGGTTAAGAAAACTCAGGCCCCTTGTTTGCCAGCATTTCTCTGGCCAGTCCACAGTCCGCCTCGATCTGGGCTTTGAGGGCCTCAATATCATCAAATTTTTTTTCCGGGCGGATATAGTCCACCAAGGCCACCCGGAGGGTTCTGCCGTAAATATCACCGGTAAAATCAAATAAATGAGTCTCCAAAAGGCAAGCATCGCCGCCGAACGTTGGTCGATATCCCAGATTGGCAATACCGTCATGCCAAATTACGCCGTCCGCTCCGACAAGGCCGGCCCGGATAGCATAGCCGCCCAAACAAGGCCGCATACCGCCATCCACGATCAAATTGGCTGTCGGAAAGCCAATAGTTCTGCCACGCTGGTCTCCCTGCACGACTTCGCCTGCAATCTCGAAGCCATGGCCCAACAACTGCGCCGCCGCAGACGGTTTGGCAGTGCTTAATAATTCACGAATACGGGTGGAGGAGATCACCTCACCCCCAGAGCCTCCAACCTGCGCTACGCTGGTGCAATTAAACCCGAGCTCCTGGCCTTTAGCCCTCAAAAATTCGACCGTGCCACATCGATTGTGGCCGAACACAAAGTCATCACCGGATACCACATGACGGGCGCCGAGACCGTTTAAGAGCACATTTGACACGAACGCCTCCGCCGGTGTGTTCGCAAGCACGCCATCAAATTCCAGCACCACCAAAAAATCCACGCCCTCGTCTTCAATACAACGGGCTTTCTCCTGGAATGGTGTGAGCCGGAACGGCGTTTTTTCCTTCTGGAAGAAGGTCTTTGGATGAGGCTCAAAGGTCAGTACACCCCATGGCAGTCCTTGCTTAAGAGCAAGGTTGCCAGCGGTTTGGATGACGGCCTGGTGACCCCGGTGGACACCATCGAAATTGCCGATGGCAATGCTGCCCCCCTTATGGACCTCTAGAATATCCTTTAGGTTTCGATAAATTTTCATTGGCGCGGAAAGTGCCTTTCCCGGCACATGGGGTCAAGGTCTAAGGACCTGTATATTCAATGACATTCTCTTCTATTGATTCACACCCTAGGGGCGATCATAAAGATGCCATGACGTTTCACCCGACCGCCACTGCCGTCATAGGGATTCTCTCGGTTTGGCTTGGCCTAGCTCCATCAGTTCAGACTCAACCTCTCGCTCCAACACTAGCGCTCAGCCTACCGATTGACTGTGAGCCCGGTCTAACTTGTTGGATTCCAAACTTTGTAGATACGGATCCCGGGCCTGGTATTCAGGACTATACATGCGGTTCAAACGCCTACAATGCACATAAAGGCACTGATTTCGCCATTGCGAACTTGCGGGTTATGCGGCAAGGAGTTGATGTTCTGGCGGCTGCCCAGGGGATTGTCAAAGGGATACGCAACAACATGCCGGATGCAAATTTCCGCTGGTTAGATCGCACGCGCCTGCAAGGCAAAGAATGCGGCAACGGCGCGGTCATTGACCACGGAAATGGGTGGGAAACGCAATATTGTCATCTCCGAGAGGGCAGTGTTGCCGTTAAAAAAGGTCAATTGGTATCGCCCGGCGACAAGCTGGGTCTAGTAGGATTATCCGGCCTGACAGAGTTTCCCCACTTGCACCTCTCCCTTCGGCATCGCGGGGCAGTCGTCGACCCCTTTAATGGAAAAGGGGAGAAATGTGGGGTCGGGGGAAAAAACCTCTGGACTGCGGATGCCCGGCAACAACTCTCTTACCAACCATCGGCGGTGTACAACATTGGCTTTGCTGCCAGCAAACCCAATCCTCACAAGGCACGTCTCGGGCTTTACGACACAGATCGTATTACAGGCCCGGTAGAGATACTTTTTGTGACAATGGAAATGTTTGGGGCTGAACCCAACGATCAAATCGTTGTGCAGCTGTCCACCTCGGCTGGCCGTATCATCGCACAGCGTCGGATTACGATTACCGTAAACCGACGCAAAGCGCGTCTTTTCCGCGCTACGGGGTTTCGCGATAGAAAGCATCCCTGGTCGCGTGGCACGTATAATGCAAATGTCGAAGTTTTTAGAAAAAGCGACACTGGAACCTGGTCCTTTAAAGGCACCCGGAAGGTCACAATCAATTAAATCTTCAACGATATAAAGGGCGACCTGCCATAGAGAGATAAAACGTGCCCGAAGCTACAATAGACAACTTGATGAAAACCGCCGTCCGCCAGCATGAACACGGTGAGTTGAAAGCCGCCGCCGTGACGTGCCAGGATATTTTGAGGCGCGCTCCAGAGCATGCTGGCGCCCTTAACCTATTAGGATCCATCTTAGCAGATGCAGGAAATTTTGATCAGGCGGTTGATCTTCTGAGAGACGCACTGGTCTTGGGCGGTGCAAATCCAGGCGTGCTTTTCAACTATGGCATCGCCTTGGCAGGCGTGAACCGGCTCGCCGAGGCAGCCCGCGCGTTTAAGATCGCTGTCGAAGCAACGCCCCACAGCGCAGATTACTGGTTTAATCTCGGTGAGACCTACCGGCGGCTGGGGAGGACGGAGGACGCCGTGGCAGCTCTCTCGGAATCCGTGGCTTTAAACCCCAGGGACGCACTTCACCGTTTGACCCTGGGCGATGTTTATCTGCAATCAGGCCAACCTGCCCAGGCCGTAGAACAATTTCAAGTTTTTTTGGATTTAGTGCCCGGAGACCTGTCCGCCCGGAACGCCCTTGGCGTTGCTCTTCGACACGCCGGCAATTTAGAAGCGTCTGAGGAGGTATTCGAAAAACTAGTGGCAAGTCATCCAGGAGAGCCGGCGGTGCTGAACAATTACGGTCTAACACTGACTGAATGCAAAAAGTTTTCAGAAGCTGAGACCGCACTCTTGCGCGCATTAGACTTAGCACCAGACTACGATGATGCACGCATCAACCTTGCCGATATTTATGCGGCGGACGCTAACTTTGATGCCGCGGCAGCAAGCCTGCAGACGGCCCTGCCCTCTGCCTCGGAAAATAAGAGCCTCCAGATTAAACTGGGCCTAATGCATCAGAAAAGAGGCCGGCTTGAAGAGGCTCGCGCAATCCTAGAACCCCTGGCAGGACGGGGCATCCCCGGCGCAGATCTGGCATTGGCGAATGTCCTTCGGGATTTGGGCACCTTCGGTACGGCTCGGTCTTTGTTAACATCTCAGCCACATAACAATATACCGGAACCAATGCGGCTAACAAATTTGGGCCTGATCCATTTGCACGCCGGTGACACAAAAACAGCAACTGAGTTATTACGCGACGCCCTGGCCCTGCAACCAGAAAATCCAGACTTCCATCTCAACCTAGCGCATGCGCTCTTGTTAAATGGCGATATGGCCACCGGATGGGCGGCCTATGAAGGCCGTCTCAAAGAACTATCTCATAGTCCAAGATCGCCAACACTGCCGGGCCGTCCCTGGACCGGAGAAAATTTAAACCATAAATCCATTCTCATAACCAGCGAACAGGGTGCCGGCGATTGTTTTCAATTTGTCCGTTACGTGCGCCGCCTAGCCGAGATCGCCGAGACTGTATGGTTTAGCCTGCCCAACCGGCTGAAATGTCTGATGGGGAGAGCCTTGGAAGACTGCCACCTCTGTGACAGCGGTAATCTTCCCAAGAATGTAGACTATAATGTGCCGCTGATGAGCTTACCCCACCTTATGGCGGAAGCGGTATTACCGGTTCAGGGAGCGTATTTGTCTGCCGATACATCGCGTATCGACGCTTGGGCAAACCGGCTTCAGCCAAACAGCCCGAATATTGGCCTCGCCTGGCAGGGCAACCGGGCCTACGAAACCGATTATCTTCGTTCCATTCCCGCATGCCATATTATCAACTTTGTAAACTCCGCCCCCAACAGCTTGGTCTCTCTGCAACGCAACTGTCGGGCCTTGCTGGGAGAAGAGCCTCCGCGGCTCGCGAATTTTACAGATGAGATGGATGGTGAAAACGGGTTCGAGGACACAGCGGCACTCATGATGTCCCTCGACCTCGTCATCACTAGTGACACCGCCATAGCACATTTGGCGGGCGCCCTAGGACGGCCCGTATGGGTGTTGCTATGCTCAGCACCCGATTGGCGCTGGCAGCTCGAGCGCAGTGACAGTCCTTGGTACCCTACAATGAGGTTGTTCCGTCAGGGGGCACCGCGGGACTGGGCTGGGGTGTTCGCCGATGTAAAAACAGAATTAAAGACAAAGTTTTAGCTTATTTTACTGTTTTAACCGAGACCGCAGGACACGCTGGGACATACCTGCTTGAAAAACTGTTGGTGGGTATCGATGGTCTCAAAGTTGTTGAACAGACGGTGGGACCTTTCGCGAAGGCGGGCTTCTTGGCGCGCCCGTTCTGTCCCATCGGTCCCCAAACGGACAGCCAATTCAACATATGCACGAGGTGAATCAGCAACAAGATCGTCCAACCCCATATACCGGTACAGGCCCATTGTGAACCGCCCTCGCATGAACTCACCAGGCAATGTCACTACAACCTTACCGGCGGCTGCGGCCTCGAAACTAGTGCTGCCGCCAGACCAACGGGGCGTGTCCAAGATAACATCAGCAAGCTTGAGAACATGCAAAAAATCTGTGCCGGACAGTCTTGGTAGGATGTCGATGCGGTCCACGACGTCGGGGAGCGTGCGACGGAAACGAGCTGCCAGCCGATTTCCCCATTCGGCCTGCTGACCGCCCAAAAAAATAACACGACCATTTGGATCCTGACGCAGAATATCTCCCCACAGATGATCGTCTCCGGGATGAATTTTAAACAGGCTTTGAGGACATAGGTAAAGTGTGGTCTTCCGGGGAAAGCCAAAAACGCCTCTGCCCCGGCCTGAGCCGAAAATAGGCGGCGTGTAATGTGTGCAAAACCCATCAAAGACCCTCAATTGCTCACTGTAATGGACTGCCGACCCGGCAGGTTCATGGATGCTCCAGCTGAGGAAATAGTCAATATTTGGGATCCCCGAGGTCACGGGATGGCCCCAACACGCACATTGAACTGGTGCCAAACGAGCGAAGGCTAGAAAGTAACTCACAGGCTCCATGCCGATATCGGGGTAATACAGTATATCAGGTTCATATGCGGCAATCAGTTCCTGGGCCTGCTTGAGCACCGAGGGTGTCGGCACAACATGATCCCTCTTATCTGCAATTCCGCGCCCCGCAGACGATACCGTTCTGTCCGGGCTCAAACTAAAAGAAATAACTTCAAATGCGGAACGGTCGAGCCCGTCGATTAGTCCTTGAAAAAGTTTACCAACGGTATGG
>CAXFCV010000031.1:0-4115 GCA_964000975.1 uncultured Rhodospirillaceae bacterium
GATCCATTTGCGGAGTCAGCCAGAGCGCGCTCGTTAGCAATCCGAGATCAGTCTGGCTTTTTCCCGTCTCTCCATCGATTTTTATAATCCGTCGCTCCCGCCCGGTTTCCTCCGTTGACGGCTCTAATCCAGTACCAATATCCACCGTCGCATCATCCCAGGCGAGTTGAGCAGCAACAGCCCAAGAGCGCGGGCCACAACCTTCAGATGCCGGATGCTGCGCCCCATACCGCCGGCCCACGTCCCCCAGCCGGGCGGCTCTCAATCCACGGCCCGGTGCCAAAAAAGACACCGCTTCAAGCAAATTAGTCTTGCCGGCCCCGTTTGGCCCGGTGAGCACAATGGGGCGAGAGTCCACTTCAAGGCGGGCAAAATCGTAGCACCTGAAATCGGTCAGATTTAGACGTTTCAAGGACATAATTCCGGTCTGAATATTTGCATCCGGAGCTTCAAACATTGCCATATTTTGGGCGATCGTCAAACTCCACTCCTTAAACGACCATGGGTCTTAAAGCCCCTTGTCGATAGCCCTTCGACATTAAAACCGACAGCCTTCGTACCCTGCCCTCATCACACCCTCATCGGCATAAGCACATACAGCGCACTTCCGTCGCTCGAGTCTTGGACCAACGTCGGAGAGGCTGAATCGGCGAGCGTGAATTTTGCAGTATCGCCATCGATTTGCTGTGCAATATCCAGCAGATAGCGGGAGTTAAATCCGATTTCCATCTCTTCGGACGTATATTCGACAGGCAATTCCTCCACCGCAGAGTCATTTTCTGCACTGTTGGCCGATAACGTCAGATTGCCCGAGGACAGCACCAATTTAATGGCCCGTGATTTTTCAGTGGAAATGGCCGACACACGGTCCACAGCATCAGAAAATGAATTCGTATCCACCTCAAGGACCTTATCGTTGCCGGCCGGAATGACCCGGTCATAGTCGGGAAAGGTGCCGTCAATGAGCTTAGATGTCAGAACTGCTCCATCAAAAGAGAAACGGATTTTGGTCTCAGACATCGCCACCCGAACGTTGTCCTTTGTCTCATCAATTAATTTTCGCAGCTCCGTCACCGTTTTCCGAGGGACTATCACACCAGGCATACCGGAAGCTCCATCCGGCAGGGGCACCTCAATACTGGCAAGCCGGTGGCCGTCAGTGGCCACGGTGCGCAGGACGGTGGTCCCCTCACTATCGGCTTCGTGCAAGTAAATGCCATTGAGGTAATAGCGAGTTTCCTCCGTCGAAATGGCGAAACGCGTCCGGTCAATCAGATTCCGGAGGCTATCTGCGCCCAATGAAAACTCATGTGGCAAGTCGCCGCCGGACAAAACAGGAAAATCCTCCGTGGGCAAACAGGTGAGCTTGAACCGTGACCGACCAGCACTGAGAACGAGAGAACTGTCTCCCCTTGTGCAGTCGAGCTCGACCTGAGCACCATCTGGCAATTTCCGAACAATATCAAACAAGGTGTGGGCCGGCGCCGTCGTTGAACCCTGAACCGCGACATCTGCTGGGACGGTTTCGACGATATCCAGATCCATATCCGTTGCGTTGAGATTGAGATTACCGTCGGGCGCGTCAAACTTAACATTTGACAAGATGGGAATGGTGTTGCGCCGTTCGACAACACTTTGAATATGGGTCAGGACCTTTAGGAGAAGTCCACGCTCTATGGTTAACTTCATGGCGTTTTTCGCTCTTTCGTCTCGGTTTCAATCCATGGGTGCAGATTAGGATGGCCCTAGCCTTGCCCACGCGGCAAACATTGTGATGCTGCTCAAAAGACCCCGATCAGGTGGCAAAGATGCGCCCAAGCCGAGTCCAATAAGAAACACTTTTGAGTATATCAGAAGGGTCGTATATCTGAAGGAATTTCGGCCTGAATAATAGGATTTTACGGGCCCGAATTGGCGTTTAAACTCAGCGTATTAGGAGGGATCAGGGGTGGCTTAACCTTCCAGCATACGTCGCAAGAGCTCTACATCCTCTGCAAACGACGAATCAATGTCTCGGAGCTCATCCACCTTTTTCACCGCGTGCATCACCGTTGTGTGGTCACGGCCCCCAAATTTACGACCGATTTCCGGCAAGGACCGCGATGTAAGCTGCTTGGCCAGATACATCGCGACCTGCCGCGGTCGCGCCACGGAGCGCGCCCGGCGGGCAGAGTGCATATCGGCGATTCGAATATTGAAATGCTCGGCCACACGTTTTTGAATTTCTTCTATGGTAACGCGGCGGTCATTGGCCCTAAGTAGGTCATGCAAGACTTCGTGACAGGTCTCCAGCGTGAGCTCACGACCAACAAGCTGAGTATGGGCGGCCACCCGATTAAGGGCCCCTTCGAGTTCCCTCACGTTCGCCGTGATTTTGTGAGCCAGGAATTCTAGCACTTTGTTAGGAGCTTCCATGGCCATCTTTTCAGCCTTGGTCTCTAAAATCGCCAGCCGTAACTCGTAAGTCGTCGCATGAATATCGGCAACCAGCCCGCAATTAAGCCTGGACTTTAAACGATCCTCCACACCC
Organism: uncultured Rhodospirillaceae bacterium; assembly: GCA_964000975.1. GTDB lineage: Bacteria > Pseudomonadota > Alphaproteobacteria > Rhodospirillales > UBA2165 > TMED167. The sequence continues at coordinate 2,531 of CAXFCV010000031.1, forward strand.
TCGAGATCAGATGGCGACTTATCAGCCGAGAGGATGATCTGCCGGCCCTGATCGACCAATGCGTTGAAGGTATGAAAAAACTCTTCCTGCGTAGCATCCCGACCGCCGATGAATTGCACGTCATCTATCATCAATACATCGACAGACCGGAACTGTTCCTTAAAATCAACCGTGTTCTGTTCGCGAAGCGCCCGCACAAACCTATACATAAACTTTTCCGCGGACAAATACATGACCGTCCGAGACGGATCACGTTCCAAAATCTCCCAGGCGATTGCATTCATCAGGTGAGTTTTCCCGAGCCCAACTCCGCCATACAAAAAGAGTGGGTTGAAGGAAACAGAAGACGCCTCCGCTACCCGTCGGGCGGCGGCATACGCAAACTCATTTGGCTTGCCAACGACGAATTGATCAAACGTGAATTTCTGGTCGAGGGGTGCCGCGATGTTGCCTTTTGACTGCCAAGTACTTGGTATAGCGCCAGGAGCTGATTTTTGTGCAGGTGTGGCCAGAACGCGGCTCTTCAGCCCGTCCTCTTGATCTGGAAACACCTTGGCGGACTGAGTGGTGGGCTGAATTGAGAGGGCGACTGATTGTACGCCCGCATTTTCCCCGTGCCACAACTCTCTCAAACGGTCGAGATAATTGGCCAAAATCCAATCCCGCATAAAACGACTTGGCACTGCCAAGCTGACTTCGCTGCCCTCGATCTGAGAGACCTTGAGCGGTTTGACCCAATTATCAAATGCAGAGTCTCCGATTTCTGCTTTCAACCGGGTGCAAACTCGCCACCACTGCGTCTCAAGCTGGCTCGTTTGAAGCTGGCGATCATCCATCCTGCTGCTCATCTCATTGACGCCCCCCCGTCGATCTCACTCAGTTTCGCCAACACGTCACCGACCCGCGGCACACCACAAGCCCCCTGAGGGACGACACTTTTACTTTCAGAGACACCCTAAGATCTGGCTTGCCCCCTTGGAACGAACTGGCTCAAAGACCAGATTACTGCGGCCTTTGCAGCCCGGAACCGATTCTTTATTTTATTTTCGCAATTTACTACTTAAGCCTCACCCCATATTTGGTAGATCATTATAACTATACAATCAAAAATAAGTAAAAGAGTTCATATTACCGACACTCTAAAATAAAGATTACAATAAGGACTTAACGAAAGAACATTTAATGTCGTGCGCTGGAGGGTTTTGGGCTTGGTCGCAGCCCCCCGAAAACAATCGAATGTAACCGCGGTCTTTCTATGTTTCAAGAAGACCGAATAGAGAACGTCGCAAATAAATTCCTTGACAGAATTTGGATTCTGGAATCCCCGGACAGCGTCGAGCCATAAAAATAGCCACAACAAAATGCTGCGGCCTGACTGCAGTGCCCCACCCGAAACCTCAGAGCGCTTTTACCCGGGCCGCCAATCTTGACACTTTTCGCTCAGCCGTATTCCGGTGCAGAACACCCTGTTGAGCACCGCGCATAATGACTGGCTGTGCCGCCTTGAGGGCCTGCTTCGCGCCGTCCGCATCACCGGCGTCAATTGCCAGCTCGACCTTCTTGATGAAGGTACGGACGCGGCTCA
>CAXFCV010000032.1:0-4166 GCA_964000975.1 uncultured Rhodospirillaceae bacterium
CACGTAACGCTCTCCCATCACTTGCTTGGCATGGCTCTGTTCATCTGTGATCTCCAAACATTCGAGAATTGGCCAGCTAGCGTGCAGGCCGCCGTTCTGGCGGCAGGCACAGCGGGTACCATGGGACAGCGCCCGCTGGCGGAAACCGAGGAAGAGACCGTTCTCGAAAAATTGCAAGCAAACGGTTGCCAAATTCATGTTATGACCAATCACGAAAAAAAGACCTTTAACGATATCCTCAAACCCTTGGCTGAGCCCTATCGGGAAAAAATCGGCCCTGAGACCCTCAAGTTATTGGAGAAATCCACATGAAAGTTCTTTTGATAGCCAGGCGCAGCACCGAACATACACCTCAGGATTTTGCGCCTCTCTTAAATAAGGAGGCTAAGCAAGCCCTTGAGTTCCTGGAAGACGATTTCTTTCGAGAAATTTACAGTATGGCCGATGGCGGCGGCGCAGTCATCCTGGCCGAGGCCAATAGTCTCGAAGAGGCCCAAACTAAAGCATCGAGTCTGCCTCTCGTACAAGCCGGCATGCTGCACATTGAGTATATTCCCCTCAAAGCCTACCGCGCTTTTAAACAAGCGGCTGATCTTTTGTATTAATCCGTTTTTGAGTTAAACGGATGGGCGTTCGGTCTCGAGAATTAAGCGGGCTCGCAGGCGATCATGTTGACTACGTCGATGGTCATGACGGCCACGTCATCCTGATTAATAATTTCTAGAAATGTTTTTACCACTCCCCTGTCAGGTTTGGAGCGGGATTGTTTTTTCTCTTTAATGGTCACCTTGACAGTAAGAATATCTCCAGCGCGCACTGGCGCATTCCATTCAAGATTGTCTAGTCCCGGCGATGCCATGGAAGACGCATTAGAGAGATAGTGCCGGGTGTAGATGGGCATGGCCTTCGCCCCCGTAAACCAACCGCTCGCAATCAAACCCCCAAAGGGTCCGGCATTTGCTCTCTCGGCGTCAATATGGATGTCTTGAGGATCATATAGTTTGGCAAAAGCCAGCATCTCGTCATAATCGATGGCGACGCTGCCTAGCACATAACTTTTTCCAGGTACATAGTCCTCGAAATATCGCTTTCGATCGGGATCTGTGAAGGCAAGGTCATTCATTAAAAGATCCTTTATGGCTAATCCCTTGGTTTCAGCGTTAGACCGAGCGGACTGCCAATTCGTTTGGCCTCCATCCCTGGATCTTTGGTTTCATCCCATGGCCCGGCGTCATAGCGCATGCCCGTGATGTCTGACGCCTCCTCAGACATAAGCCAACAGATCGGCGCTTTCATTTTATACGCCTCAACCAAACCACCCACAGCCTTGGAGGAGAGCTCTCTGTCTTCAGGCGTCGTAAATCCCGGCGTATTGGCTGCACCACCGGGATTCAGAATGTTTACACTGACACCCGTTCCCTCAAGATCTTTTACCCAAATCTCAGACGCGTTCTCAAGGGCGGCTTTTGAAGGCCCGTAGGGGGAACTTGTGCTCTTCGTCATGGTTTTGAGCATGGTCGTCACATTGACGATACATCCAGCCCCCTGCGCGATCAGATATGGCGCAATTAACCGGGCCATGCGGTCTGCGGCGACAAAATTCGTATCGATTACGTTTTGCACAATCTCGTCAGTTAATTCGTAAAATTTCTTGCTATACCCCCGGCGGTACCGCCCTGGCGCGATGTACGTAAACGTGAGTCCCGCGTTATTAACCAAACCGTAAATTGGCCCGAATGCATCCCGCGTCTGATCGATAACTGCCTGGCAGGCCCGGGCATCCCGCAGATCAGCCAGCTGTCCAATAATTTGGCCCGGGGGCCTGAGATCCCTGGCTTCCTCGTCAACAGATTTTAAGTCGTCGTCAATATGAGCCGCAGCACAGACATTTGCACCGGCTTCGGCCAAACCAAATACCATGGCACGGCCAAGACCCCTGCCACCGCCCGTGACAATTACGGTTTTGCCCGCTAGATCAGCCATGCCATGACGCCTTCTATGTCAGGCGCTTTGACCGACAATATCTGTTAAGGCAGCCACAAGGCGGTCCGCATTCTCCTCGCGCGCCGCCTCGCCCATTAGACCAATACGCCATAGCTTTCCGGCGAAGGGGCCAAGACCGGCACTCACCTCAATACCGTAATCATTCAGCAATGAGGACCGGCCAGCGGCGTCATCAACGCCCTCGGGCAGGAAAACGGTAAGCAGCTCCGGCAATCGATGCTCCTCCGCAACAAGCATTTTGAAACCCAATCTCTCGAGGCTTGTTACCACGTGAGCCGAAACGTCTCGGTGACGCGTCCAGACTGAGTCTAAACCCTCATCTACAATTCGGCGCAACGCCTCATGAAGTCCCATAAGGGAATTCACCGGTGCGGTGTGATGGTAAGTCCGCGCGCCATCTCCCTGCCAATAGGCAGACACCAAAGACAAATCCAAAAGCCAGCTCTGAACAGGTGTATCCCGATTTTCGACGTGGGCAACGGCTTTATCGCTGAAAGTGACAGGCGAAAGGCCGGGCGGGCAGGAAATGCATTTTTGGCTTCCCGAATAGGACGCATCCGCCCCCCAGACATCGATCTGCACAGGCACGCCGGCCAGGGAGGTCACGGTATCCACGATCGAGAATGCACCAGCCTCCTGAGCAAGTTTGCAGATCGCCGCAGCGTCTGACAGTACGCCGGTCGATGTCTCGGCATGAACGAATCCGACATGCTTAACATCCGGATTGGCCTTGAGGGCGGTTTCGACTTTACCTGGGTCAACGGGTGTGCCCCACTCGTTCTCCACCGTGATTACCTCCGCGCCAGCACGGCGCGTAACCTCCGCCATTCGTGTGCCAAATACACCGTTGATAGCAATGATGGCTTGGTCTCCGGGTTCCACCATATTGTTGACACAGGCTTCCATGCCAAGAGAACCGGGTCCAGACACCGGAAATGTCATGGCATTATTAGTTTGGAAAACATAGCGCAGCATGTCCTTCAACTCTTCCATCATGGCGATCATGGCGGGATCAAGATGGCCAATGGTTCCGTTGGAACTGACCTTTAGAACGTCCGGATGAACCTTGGACGGGCCCGACCCCATGAGCAAGCGATCAGGCGATGTAAATTGATCTTTTTTCGGCGGTTCGTTCACGAGCTGAGAGTTAATCACGGTCAGGTATCCTTAACTGTCAATATTTAAAAGTTGCGTATCTGATGAGACTTTTAAGCCTCTAAAGGCGGGGTCACAAGAGAAGCTTCGTCGCGACCCAAGAACTCCTGAATGATGGGAACCATCCTTTCCGGCTGATCAAATTGCGCCATATGTCCTGCGCCCAGAATATGGGTTAGTTTAGAATGGGGAATACCGCCTTTTAGGATGTCACATGTCTCTATTGGGATCATTCGCTCCTCGGTACCGTAGAGAATGAGGGTTTCGGATTGGATAGAAGCAAGTTCAGCCACCAAAGGCTCATCTATCAACACTCCCTCGTTATAATGGTTAACAGAGGACCGGTTCGCGGCCTCTTGGTCAAATGTTGCACCACCGGTCGGTACTCTCTCTGGACGAGCGTAAAACAAGCTGCGCCACTCGTCTGGGGACGCCGCGACCGGCCGAGCACCACTGGAACGAAATCCTGCCGCTCCCTCCAATATCAGAAGTTTGACCATGTCCGGGTGCCGAACAGCAAGCCAAGCTGCCAGCCATGCGCCAAAAGAATGGCCCATTACGTGGCAGGGCCCTGAGATTGTTTCCCGGATAAATTCTGAGATCACATCCGACAGGGTTTTCATAGAATTCACGCCTTCATGGTGCGATGTGTCATCCTGACCAGGTGTGATGGGCATGAGAAGTCGGTACGCTTTGCTCAACGCCCTCAGGACGGGAGACACGCGCAGCCCGGACCGCCCATGCAGAAAAACCAGTGTGGGCCCATCCCCAATTTCTAGATAGCGGAGATCGCCTGTTGATAAGGTGATCGATTTACCGTTTTGTGACAAAGCTAGAACCCTACCATTGTACTTTAGTATCGACATAAAAACGGCTCACTGCTGCATGGGAATGCTCTCTGTCTCTTCCCCGCGTCTCCACCCATCGCATCAATTGACCCATGTTCTATTTATGTCGTTCCCATGAAAAATTCCAAACCGAGCACCTATTTAGTGCAAGGTCGGCGG
>CAXFCV010000033.1:0-3230 GCA_964000975.1 uncultured Rhodospirillaceae bacterium
ATACGAATCTCTGGCATATAGGCTGTCCCGTTTATTTCAGATCGGATTACGGCGGCGGATAATGTGGCTCACCTGCTTTCCTGTCAAGCCGTTCCTACTTGCCTGTGAATAGGCGAAAAACACGGGTTTCATCCGTCTTGCCAAATTTTTATCCGATGTTTAGGCTTTAAATTGAAAAGTTTATTTTCCGTGCGAGCCACCCATGCAATCCATTTTGATTCTGATCGATACCGTGCTCAGCCTGTACATGTGGTGCATCATTATTGCCGCCGTAATGAGTTGGCTTACATATGGCAATGTCATCAACACCCAAAACCGGTTTGTCTACATGGTGGGAGATTTTCTCTACCGAATCACAGAGCCTGCACTCCGCATATTCCGGCGTTATATTCCCAACCTGGGCGGAATCGATGTTTCTCCGATTGTGTTGATCCTATTGATAGTTTTCATCAGGAACCTTATGCGAGAATATGGGGTTGGCCTCTAAAACACACGACTACTTTAGCTTCTGGGTTGGTCGGAAAACGATTGTTATCTCAGATATTACGAATATGGTGCCGCTATTGAATAATGCATAGATAGCGGGAAGCCTAGCGAGGGCTTTGGAGCTGGTTTTGACTCTTGTTCAAAGGGGGCAGGAATGGCGGAAGCAAAGCGTATTGACGGCAAAGTTTTTGCGGAAAGGCTTCGTGACTCAGTAGCAGACCGGGTACAAACTTTGAAGGACCTCCACAGCCTGACCCCTGGCCTAGCGGTCGTATTAGTGGGCAATGATCCCGCTAGCGGGATTTATGTCCGCAACAAACAAAAAATGACTATACACGCCGGCATAAAAAGTTTCGAACATAAGCTCCCGGCGGAAACAACCCAAAAGGAACTGCTTACCCTGATCGAGGGGCTAAACTCCGATCCGGACGTCCACGGCATTTTGGTTCAGCTTCCGCTGCCGGCCCATATTGACGAACAGGCAGTTCTGGCCGCTATTGATCCCTCCAAGGATGTCGACGGCTTTCATGTTGTTAACGCGGGTAAATTGGCGACGGGCGCGGACGGGCTTGTGCCATGCACGCCGCTCGGGTGTCTGATACTCATCAAAGAACAGCTGGGCGCCGATCTATCAGGGAAGCGTGCGATCGTGATCGGCCGCTCTAATATTGTGGGAAAGCCCATGGCAGCAATGTTGCTCCGCGAAAACTGCACGGTTACTATTGCTCATTCACACACCCTGGATCTAGCCGAAGAATGTGCCCGGGCAGATATCCTGGTTGCTGCAGTTGGGCGCGCCAAGTTGGTTAAAAAAAATTGGGTCAAGAAGGGCGCCATTATCATCGATGTGGGCATGAACCGACTGCCTGAAGATGCTGACGGAAAGTCGAAACTGGCAGGTGATGTGGATTATGATGATGTTAAGAAAATCGCAGGTGCTGTAACACCTGTTCCGGGCGGGGTGGGTCCAATGACAATCGCTTGCCTACTCAAAAATACAATCACTGCCGCGTGTGCATTAAACGGCATAGATGATCCAAATGCGCATGTTTAATTTACGCTAAAAGGATTTGGTGAAAGGGGAATAATGCGGGGATTAAGCGGAATGTCCACCGGGTGAAAATCGGGCATAGCCCCTGGACTGTCCATATCTCGTAATTAGGATTCAAAAGGGAGGATCGATTATGACCGCAAACGCTACCGAGCGGAAATCAGCGAGCAGGCAAGAAGCAGCAAAAAAAATCTTACCCCGAGGGGCAATAAAAAAAAAGACAGTACCCAAAGTCCAACCGGCATCCGGCCTTGCTGATCGGCAAACGCCGTTGATTAGAAACTGCTGGTACGTGCTTGACTGGGCGGCGGATGTAAAACGGAAACTAAAGAACCGCATGATCCTTAACCAGGATTTGGTTTATTTCCGTAACAAGGCGGGGTATGTAACCGTTCTGCAGAACCGTTGCGGCCACCGCTGCTTTCCCCTACACCGCAGCACGCTTCATAAGAAAGATGACACTATCCAGTGCGGCTATCATGGGCTCACCTACGGTATAGATGGAACCTGTGTGAAGATCCCATCGGCCATGGACCTAGATCCGTCCTATGTAAAAATACAAAGTTACCCAGTGGTAGAAAAAGGACCCATGATCTGGATTTGGGCAGGCGACCCCGAAAAAGCCGATCCAGCAATGGTACCCGACTATAACTGGCTTATGGATGGAGACTGGGGCTATGGTGACGGATTCTACCATGTCAAAGGCAACTATCTACAAATCCATGAAAATCTTATGGACATCACTCATTTTCAGTATTTGCATGGAGCCGCTCTCGGCACTCCGAAACACGCAGAGTCCAAAGTCGAGGTCACGGTAAACGGCAACACGGTGAACAACTATCGGATAAACAGAGGCGAAGGTGTACCCGAGTTGCATAAAAAGGCCTCCGGATTAGGCGACGCGGAGATCATTCGACATGCAAATTCGACCTTTATTACGCCCGGGTTTCATGACGCCAAAGCGCTATTCGAAGACCCACTCGGCACCAACAATGGCCGGACCGAGTACCGGCCGCAAATTCTGCATTTCATAACGCCCGAGACCCAGTACACGTCTCTCTATTGGTGGATCTTCGCGCGCGATTTTTCACCCACTAACAAAAAACTCGATCAAATCTACTCACGCGCTACTCGGTCCGTATTTGAAGAAGATAAAGACGCCATAGAGTGGATCGAGGATCAATGGGCCCGAGATGACCGCCCAGGCTTCCGTGAAAACCACGTTCCATCGGATGAAGGCGCCGTCAGGATGCGCCGTATCGTCTATAAACTGGCGGCGGCAGAGGCGCGAGAAGCACGCGTATAACTCGGCCTCCGGTATTACCTGGCAGATTTAGTCCTGTTTAACATTTGCAACGCACAGCTAAGTTCTCATGCATAAGAGAAACGGCGTCTGACTATAGCTTCCAATCGCGAATCTATAGCTGATGAAGTGCGTTTAGATCTTACTCGTGGAAGACAAGCGACGGTTGTCCAGATAAATGCTACGATTATGGCACCTCAACTTTTCCGCTTTTGATGGACCGAAAAATGGCATCCAAAACGGCAACTCCATGGAGAATTTGATTAGGACTGACCGGAAACGGCGCACCCCTCTCGATGTCAGCCGCAAAGGCTTCTAGACCCGCGCCAATGGTTTTGAGTGCCGGATGCGCATAGCCATCCCAATATTCAGTTTCCGGCTGACCTCCTA
>CAXFCV010000034.1:0-1818 GCA_964000975.1 uncultured Rhodospirillaceae bacterium
CACCCCCGCTGCATCGGCTGTCGCAAGAGACATGGCCGTTGGATTGTTACTCTCCTTGGCCTCGGCCTCTGCCAGCCACCCTTTAAACAACGCGATGGGTTCAGCGGCGGAATACGGTTCTCTGCTCATGCCCACAGCTCTTGCCAAGCCGTTGCTGTCGTAAAAGAAATTTTGTTCATTTTATCGCCATAATTACCCTGTTTAGCTAACCCAAATGTCTGATTAGAATTTAACAAAATTTTTGTTGTAATGATGTAACCTTGACTTATGTAACCTAGACTCATTTGTCGGCAAGAGGACTCAAGTGATGAAAATATCCAAATTGGCTACACTAATTTTTGCTGCCGTTCTCAGCAGCGCGTGCATACAAAGTCAGAATAACCAAAAACAAACCATAGGCACTCTTCTGGGAGCAGGTGCTGGAGCTCTGCTCGGGTCCCAAGTCGGGGACGGCAAAGGACAGCTGGCTGCTGTTGCCATTGGCGCCCTCGGCGGCGCGTTCCTTGGCAGTGAAGTTGGTAAATCACTCGATGAGGTAGACCGCCTAAAGGCCGGTAAAGCCCAGCAATCGGCTCTCGAGAACAACCGTTCGGGACAAGTGGCCTCATGGCGCAACCCAGACACCGGTAATTCCGGCAAAATTACCCCAAAATCTGCTGTTCAATCGGCTGGCGGCGAATATTGCAGGGGCTATGAGCATGAGATTAAAGTCGATGGCCGCACGGAAGTTGTCCAAGGAACGGCTTGCCGCAAGCCCGATGGTACCTGGCGGGTTATAAATTAGGGGTAACAGCACCCCTGAACCCGTCAAAGGCCTTGCCCTGGTAAGAATCCGCCAGCCCAGTAGAAAGTTGTTGGAGTTTTTTTGAGATCCGCAATCTTTCTCTCAAAATTTACCATGCAGACTTTGATACATTGACAAATGTGCGGGGGTGAATCACTGATTTTGTTAGCCAGTGTTTTAGGAATGTATTAAATCTTATCCGCTATCTTTTGCATTGGTTTGGGATTGTGCTCATCTGGGATGGCGGACGGAGAGGGAGAGTAATGACATCTGGTTCTGGATTAATGGCTGGCAAAAAAGGTCTGATCATGGGGGTCGCGAACGACCGCTCCATCGCCTGGCATATTGCCAAAGCCGCGCACGATCAGGGTGCTGAGCTGGCCTTCACGTTCCAGGGTAAGGCGCTCCAAAAACGTGTCACGCCCCTGGCGGAAACCCTCGGCTCTAATATTATTTTGCCATGCGATGTCACCGATGAGGCCAGCGTGGATGCCGTCTTCGAGAAACTTCGCTCAAGCTGGGGCAAACTGGATTTCGCAGTTCACGCCATCGCATACTCCGATAAGGACGAGTTGAAGGGCAAATATGTCGATACGACGCTGGATAATTTTGCCCAGACCATGATGATATCCTGTTATTCCTTCACGTCTATCTGTCAAAAAGCCCAGGCCTTAATGGCGGATGGCGGCAGTTTGATCACACTGACGTATGCCGGTGCGGAACGTGTTATGCCGCATTATAACGTCATGGGGGTCGCAAAGGCAGCGCTTGAGGCGAGTGTTCGGTATCTCGCCGAAGACCTTGGTGCCCAAAATATTCGCGTAAATTCTCTATCCGCCGGCCCAATGAAAACCCTCGCAGCGTCCGGCATCGGCGATTTCCGCTACATCCTTAAGTGGAACGAGTATAACTCCCCTCTTCGCCGCAATGTTTCAGCGGAAGATGTTGGTGGCGCGGGGCTGTATCTGCTGAGTAACCTATCCTCGGGCGTCACGGGCGAGACTCATCATGTAGATTGCGGCTATAATATTGTC
>CAXFCV010000035.1:0-2231 GCA_964000975.1 uncultured Rhodospirillaceae bacterium
CTTGCTCGTCCCTTTTTAGGGTGTCAAGCCAAGCTACCGCGCGCCACGTCTGGTAAAATAGATACCAGCGAGGACGGCCATTCCCCCAAAAACCTGGAGAGGACCCAGAGGCTCAGCAAATAAGATCCAGGCCAGCACAGCAGCCAGAACCGGCTGCAGCAAAAGCCCGACGGAACCCAAAGCCGCCGGCAGATGAGCCAGCGAATAAGCGATCAGACTTTGACCTCCGGCATGAGAAATTAAAGCCAGTCCGAGCAAAACCATCCAGCCCATCGTACTTCCTGCAACAAATGAGTCTTCCGCGATATACATGAGGACAAGGAGAATCAGTCCGGAGACCAAGCCGCTCCAAGACATGATTACTGCCGTTGAAAATTCTTCGCGCAGTCTACCAACTGTAAGGATATAGGCCGCATAGAACATGGCGGTGATTACGCCCAATGCATCGCCCAACAGATGGTCGCCGCCCAGGCTGAGACTACTTCCCATCAGCAGACCAACCCCCCCTATGGCGCACCCGAGTCCCAACACGAAAATGTTCGAGAACCGTTGCTTAAACAGAAAAAATCCAGCCAAAGTGACAAATACTGGCGCCGCGTTTGCTAGCAGGGTCGAATTTGCGACCGACGTCAAATTGATGGACCAGTGCCAAAACGCCAGATCACCGGCAAAAAACACGCCGGCAAGGCTCAGACGTGCATAATCTCGTCGGGTAGAAGGCATTCTAACAAGGTTGGCCTTTGACCTTGGCAATGCCATCCAACACCAAAAAGCCGGAAGCGCAAGAGCGACCCGATAAAATGCCGTAGAAAAAGGTCCTAACTCGCTGAGCCGCACGAAAATTGGTGAAAAAGCGATCGCCCCCGCCCCCAGCAAAAGTGCTAAAAAGGCTATGTGTTGCGTGCCGATGGAACAGTTTGGGTGTGACATGGTCCCCGAGTTATAGTTTTCGGAGCAAGGGCCCGCCAGTTAGATTTTGACCTTGGGTACCTCATAGGTAAAGATATTTGATATTCAAAGATCGTTCGTTAGGACTTATTGAGAGCCTTGCCCCGTGGGAATATTGAACCCTACCGAAGCGGAAACTTTCGACATCATTAATTCCGGCGCAGACAGTCCTCTGGTATTGGCCTGCGATCACGCGAGCAATTCTATCCCGGCATCCCTCAATAATTTGGGCTTGGCACCGGCGCGCCTCCAATATCACATTGCGTGGGATATTGGTGCGGCCGCCGTCACGCGGCGATTATCAGAAATCCTCCAAGCGCCCGCTATACTCGCCAAATACTCACGCCTGGTAATCGATCTTAATAGAGACCCCAACGATCCCGAGGCTATTCCGGTAATCAGTGATCAAATACCCATTCCGGGAAACCAAAATCTGGCGGCACCAGACCGGTTGTCAAGAAAGCAGGTTTTTTATGATCCTTACCACCAGCGTCTCGCGGATCTTTTATCACACCAGCGCTCTGCAGGGGTGTCCCCGGGACTGTTTTCTATCCATACATTCACGCCCCATATGGCCGGTGAGGCGCGGCCCTGGCATATCGGAGTTCTATGGAACAGGGACCCCAGAATAGCCGAACCGCTTATCGAAACATTGGCGCAGCCATCTCATAACCTGGTTGTTGGCGACAATAAACCGTACTCCGGCAAACAATACGCTCACACTCTAGACATTCACGCCGGCGCTTATGGAAATGCCAATTGCGCGATTGAGATCCGGCAAGATCTAGTCCAGTCAGAGGATCAAGTTCAAGGCTGGGCCAATCTGTTAGCCGACATAATCACAGTCATTCTGAATGACCCAGATGTGCTGAAAACTCGTTACTATTAAACAATGTGATGAGTTGGTAAAGGGAGGCGCTTGCTCCGAAATACCGTTATAAGTATCTTCTCCACTCTTCAATCTACTCACACACAAGCCTGGGAGAAAATAATGGCCGACGTTGGGGGCATCGCATCGGAACGGTTGCAATCATTTGTAGAGCGTTTGGAACGCTTGGAGGAAGAAAAAACGGCACTTTCTGAAGACATCAAAGAGGTTTACTCCGAAGCCAAATCTGGCGGCTTTGATATCAAAATTATGCGCCAAATCGTGCGCCTCCGTAAAATGAACACCGCAGACCGTCGGGAGCAGGAAGAACTGTTAGACCTGTATAAAAATGCCCTCGGCATGTAGCCGGCTAAAATTTCTCAACCCACGGCCTAACCTCAATCTCCCATGACCA
>CAXFCV010000036.1:0-4878 GCA_964000975.1 uncultured Rhodospirillaceae bacterium
CATGCTGTTGGTCTTTACGGTGCGGAGGGAGCTGGGGTAGCAGAGCGTGATGGCCTCATGGATCGCATTGATATCATCCAGGGGACCCTTGCCAATGGATTTGGTGTCGTAGGTGGCTATATCGCGGGCTCTGCGTCCCTGTGTGATTTCATCCGCTCCTACGGTGACGGTTTTATTTTTTCCTCCTCTATGCCGCCGCCGGTCGCCGCCGGCGCGTTGGAGAGCGTGCGCTATGTCAGAGAGCATTCTGAGCTCCGTGAACACCACCAAGAACGCGCTGCCGCTCTCAAACGGCGACTAACGGAGGTCGGTATCCCGGTAATGCCGTCGGTCACGCACATTGTTCCTGTCCTCGTCGAAGACCCTGTTCTATGCAAACAAGCCAGCGACGATCTTCTCTATAACCACGGCATTTACGTGCAACCTATCAATTATCCCACGGTCCCGCGCGGCACCGAGCGGCTCCGCTTTACACCTACGCCACAACATGATGATCGGCTCATGGATCATCTCATTGATGCGATGAAATCCGTCTGGCACCAACTCGGCCTCAAGGAGGCGGCATAAGTTAAGAGCAACTGGACTGGACAGGCGTCATCCCGCAAGAATTTTCTCTAAAGCCAGGAACTTGTCCAAAAATACTTCATTTTTTGCATGGCAGGTTTGCGAGTTAGGTCCCTGCCAGGCCCTCCTGCAAGAGGTTCAGAGCCTCGCCCGCAAAGCGCCACATATTGCCCTCCCGGTCGTCACTGCCAGTTTCCACGGTGCGAGAGAGTTTCCTGGGGCCAGAGAGCGCAACCACGACGTGACCTGCCGCATCATCATAAGAATTTCGAGTGGGCCCGCTCGCGCCACTCTCGCACAAGCCCCACGTCGCCCCCAATTTTTTCCGCACCGCCTCGGCAACGATCAGGGCATAATCCTCGGTCGAAGCGCGCATAGTTACAACTTCCTCGGGAAGTCCTAATAGTGCGTGTCGGGCCGCCCGCGTATAAATCGTACCGCCACCCAGAAAATAGGACGAGGCCCCTGACACCGAGAGTAGGGATGCCGATACAAGTCCGCCGGAAGACGATTCGGCTACCGCAATGGTTTCACCGCGTTTTTTCAAAAGGACACCCGCGTCGCCCACAAGTTCAACGAGACCGCCTTTATAATCGGACATTATCTCTGCCTTTCACAAAAGGAGACCAACAAGCTATACCAGAGTCACGAATCAATCCAGTCAGGCCCAGTCGCGCTGAAAGATTTTTCTTATGACGGATAAAATGAATAGGCTTGTCGTTAATGACGTATCCCTTGAAGCAATATGGATCGGGATGGCAGATAGCCAAAAACCTGTTCTGGTCTTCCTACATGAAGGACTCGGATGCGTTGCACTTTGGAGGGATTTTCCAGAGAAACTCTGTGACTCCCTGGGCCTTCGGGGCCTGGTGTTCAGCCGCCAGGGATATGGGGCGTCAGACCCCATCCCCCTTCCCCGGCCAGTGCGTTTTATGCACTATGAGGGACTTATAGTCCTCCCCAAAATTTTGGATGCCGCCGGAATCGACCAAGCCATCCTGGTCGGCCACAGTGACGGTGGTTCTATTTCGCTGATCAATGCGGGTGGGGCGCGGGACTCCAGGGTGAAAGCCGTTATTACGCTCGCCGCCCATGTATTCAATGAGGACATTACGGTGCAAAGAATCGCAGAGGCCAAAACGGCCTACGAAAGCACAAACCTTCGCAAACGGCTCGCAAAATATCATGGTGACAACGTAGACTGTGCGTTTTGGGGGTGGAATGGTGTGTGGCTTGATCCGGATTTTAGGGATTGGAACATTGAGGAATTTCTGCCCGGCATCTCAATACCCGCCCTTATTCTCCAAGGCGCCGACGATCAATATGGAACCTCCGCCCAAGTTGAGGCGATCAAGCGCGGCATCGGAACGCCGGCCCAAACGCGTCTTATACCTAACTGCAAGCATTCTCCGCATCTTGAACAGCCAGACGTTACCCTCATGTTAATCAAAGATTTCGTTAAGAACTTGGACTAGTCGATGTACGCTGATAATTCCCTCACGCCCCGGGAGGCAATTCGGCTATGCGCCCTCGGGATATTGGCGCATGAGACGTCGTCCAGAACAAAGTCCCTTCACTACGACGATCTGGTATTCGCGGTCAGACATTTTGTTAGTCGCATCACCGGCCCTTCCCTGGACTTGATGGGAGAATCGATCGAACTGCTGCGTTATGAGGGGCTCGTCGAGAGCGACGATGCGCAAAGCGCTAATCCCTCTCTTAAGCTCACCGAAACCGGCCGAGCCTCGCTGCAAACTCTTTTGAAAGCAGACATACGGGCCGGCACCAGCGATCTGAATGAGCTCATTATTGCGTTGAAGTTTCGGTTTCTTCACCTGCTTGCACCCGAAGACCAGCGGAAGCAGGCCAGTCAGCTCATCGATATGTGTGATACCGAACTCGCTCGGTTGGACGACCTCCTCTTCTATCACGACCCTGAGGGCGGTCATTTCACCGAGTGGCTCAAACACGACATCCAACGCCTTGAAGACCGTCTCAGCTGGCTGACTGTATTCCGAGACAAGCTCTAATCCTGACTTATTGGCGGGAGGCCAGGACTAAAACATATGTTGACCACCGGGGACCCAGATTTCAGCCCCCGTAATGTAGGCGGCCTCCTCTGAAGCAAGATAATAAATTGTCCGCGCCGTATCTTCTGGCGTCCCCATGCGGTTAAGCGGGATACGAGGAATCATCATCTCATATTCAGGCTCAATCATCTGCGTTGTAATTTCACCGGGTGCCACGGCGTTCACTCGGACGTTTAACGCAGCGAATTCATTGGCCAATTCCCGGGTCAGTGCTGACAAGGCTGCTTTGGATGCCGAATAAGCCGATCCCGCAAAAGGGTGAATTTTATGGCCGGCGATAGAGGTGACGTTCACAATTGACCCCCTGCCTCTCGCTAATGCCGATGCAAATCCACGGCCCAGCTTCAAGGGAGTATAGAAATTAAGTTCAAAAACGTCCCGCCAGGCATCAATGTCCCCATTTAAGCAGCCTTGCCTCTCGCGATTAATCGACTTGGGGGATACCCCGGCATTGTTAACCAGGGTGTGGAGTGGACCGTCCCCGAGAACGTCTAAAACTTGTTCCGTAAACGCTACCACGCCCTCACTCATCGACAGATCCACCTCAATATGAGCTAGCCATCGGTCTGATGACGAATAGCTACGCGCAGCTGATCGGGCACAAGTAATGACCTGCCAGCCGCGCTCGATAAACAGAAGCGTCGCCGCCTCCCCAATCCCGTGGCTCGCACCTGTTATTACTGCAGTTTTTAAAACTTTATCCATAATTAAGCTTTAGGCCAAAATGGTCTTTAAAGCCAGTTCCTAGAGCTAAATTGAGAGGTCACCGCCAGATGTGCTCGCGCTACGAACTCAACACCACCAGCCTCGAGCATGTCTCCTTGCGCTTTCGGGTAAACACCCCGTCAGGGGTTGCGGCCCTGCCGGAGATCCGCCCTACTAACCGAGCACCGGTCATCAAACCGGGCGGCCAGGTCGAAATGCTACACTGGGGGCTCAAAACTTCATGGAACGGTAAACCTCTAATCAATGCACGCTCAGAAACACTGGCACAGAAGAAGACCTTCATACCCCTTCTCGAAAACCGATGCTTGGTTCCCGCAAGCGCCTATTTTGAATGGCGAAAAAATGCCCATCAGAAAATTAAAACTCGCATCGCACCCGTGGACCAGGATTTAATCGCATTCGCTGGTCTTTTTGAAGAAGACGGGTTTGCTATCATTACCTGCGCCTCAAGTCCCACCATCGCCCATATCCATAGCCGCATGCCGGTAATCCTGGAGCGGCATTCCGAACAGGATTGGCTCACGGAGATGCTTACATTTGCACAAGTCAACAAAATATTGACTCCCTACCCTAATGTCGCATTCTTGGCACAAGAGGTTGGGCCGCGGCCGTTTCAAAATGACCTTTTCGGTTGACGGTTATAGATGAAAAACTTGGTCTTATGCGCCACTTTTAAAATTGGACAGGCCGTTTTTGGAAAGCCACCATCCTCAGGGAATCAGAGCGCTCCTAATTTCTCAAACACCGCAGTAAACCATGCCGGAACTAAAAAGAATTTTCCGCCAAGCTATCCATCGAGACCCTCTACATTTGGGCATGGGTGAATGCGGTTAACTTCAAAGTCACGCACTCGCCAGTCAGTTTTACCATCTATTGTCCAATCTCCCCGGCCTCAAGCTTCTGGCGCGCTTCCGCCGCTGCATCAGCCATTGTCAAAAATACGGCACCAGCTTCTCTAAACCTGTCGAGCAAACTCTCCAGCGCCAACATCCGATAGCCGCGCCCGATCACATAGGGATGCAAGGTATACGTCAAAATCCCCCACTCAACGGTCTTACGCATGTACACGAATTCATCCCACCAAGAGTCCATCACTGCGCGAGCGGACTGCAAACCAGGAAGGGTTACTTCCGGCGTCCGGATAAACTCAAAATGTGGGAAGTCATCCAGGGACCATGAAATGGGCATCTCAACAAGGTCCGTCACGGGCCCGTAATAAATTGGTGTCCCCAAATTAAACACGTCCTCCTGTCGCGCCCAAGAGGGATGATAGTCAGTGTTCATAAGACTGCTGTCATAACGCATGCCCTCCTGGATAAGAAGGTCAATGGTGTTTTCCGATAAATCCCATGAAGGTGAGCGGTAACCTCGGGCTTTCTGCCCCGTCAGCTTTTGGATTGCCTCATTGGCGCGCGCGATGTCTTCGGCTTCTTCGTCCCTGCTTTGCTGCGCCGGCGGCACGTGCGCCCAGCTGTGATGCGCGACTTCATGGCCCGCC
>CAXFCV010000037.1:0-3746 GCA_964000975.1 uncultured Rhodospirillaceae bacterium
TCGGGCTGCTTGGTCAGATGTTTCATCGACATTTATCGAATATGACATTCGGGCCTTGTCACGCCTCCGCGACGTTCAGGGGATTGCAGACATTGTAATATGCACTGAGACAATTGAGCATATCCTCAATGACCAAAAACTCATGATTGATCTTGCTGGGTGTTTAAAACCCGGCGGGCGGCTTTTAATGACCGCGCCCTACGAATATTATAAAGCAATTACCCCTGAAGATGATGGCCCGTTTTCCATTGTAGAGGATGGCGGCCATGTTCGGCGGGGCTATACGGCGGCAAGTTACCGTAAGCTCTGCGAGAGAGCGGGGCTGAGCATCGAAGATTTTGGATTTTGCAGCGGCCTGACAAGTCAGTGGCTCACAAAAATCTTGCGAAAATTGACGGTTATTGATTATCGCGTTGGGTGGCTTGCTATTTTGCCGCTTCGAATATTGCCACCTGTTCTTGACCGTATTATTTCATTGACCGGGTTGTGGCCGGACTACAGTATTACGCTCATTGCAACAAAGCCCAAAATCTAATCAGGAGACGGAAGCATGGTGAGGCAGGAGTTTGTTGAAGTCGACGGCAACCAAATGGAGATGTTGGTGGCGGAACCGGAGGGTGACGGACCTCATCCGGCGGTCGTAATAGCCATGCATTTGCCCGCTCATATGGGACTTAAGGAAGATGCGTTTACAATCGATTTATGTGAGCGCCATGCGGCGGCTGGTTTTGCAGTTGCGGTTCCTTACGTTTTTCATCGGGTACCCCTCGAGTTAGACATGCAACAGAAGCGGGGGGAACTTCATGATGACTTGCTAATGGTCGACCTCTCCGCCGCATACGCTCATCTCGAGGCGCTGGAGAGTGTGGACAATGGCCGGATTGGGGTGCTTGGCCATTGTCTCGGCGGCAGAATCGCGTGGGTCGCGGCATGCAGGGACTCCCGCTACAAGGTGATGCTCGACTTTTGGGGGGGCAACATCAAGGACGGTTGGGGCGAGGGCTCACCGGCAGCCCTGGATCTGATTGATGGCCTCGGCTGTCCTGTCGCTGGTTTCTTCGGTAACGACGATCCTAACCCATCACCAGAAGACGTAAATGACACAGAGGAAGCCCTTAAAGCCAACGGTAACGAGTATGAATTTCACCGCTATGATGACGCGGGCCACGCTTTTATGGATTTCACTCGCGAAGAACGCTTCTCAGAAAATGCAACGCGTGACGCTTGGGAAAAGTCCATCGCTTTTCTGGACAAACACCTGAAATAGGGGCGGGAGCATCGGTGGCCCGTGCTAAAAAAAGTCTTTGAATGTTTTTTTGAGAATTTCGTCAAGGTTACCCAGCGTGGTCGATACAGCTAGTTTTTTCAGAGAGGTGACCCCGCAGTCTGAAATGCCGCAAGGGACGATACCATCATAATGACTCAGGTCCGGTGCAACATTGACGGCGATGCCGTGAAATGTCACCCAACGCCGGACCCGCACGCCGACAGCGGCAATTTTTTCCTCTTCGCCAGTGCCGTTCGATACCCAGACACCGACGCGGCCCTCGCGACGCTCTCCGGTAACACCAAAGTGGGCGAGGGAGGAAATGACCCAGGACTCCAGGTTATGCACATAGGCACGGATGTCGTTGCCGCGTTTAGTAAGGTCAAGCATAACGTATGCAACCCGTTGGCCCGGCCCGTGATACGTGTATTCACCGCCTCGCCCGGTTGCGTAGACCGGGAAGCGGTCCGGGCTCAGTAGGTCTTTTTTATCGGCACTTGTGCCCGCGGTATAGAGCGGCGGATGCTCTAGCAACCAAACGGTTTCCGGCGCGTGCCCGCTATGAATTTCATCTGTGCGCTGCTCCATAAAGTACAGCGCATCGGGATAGTCGATTACCCCCGTGCTTGTCCGCCATTCTATTTCCCGAGACAGCTCAATAAGCATTCCGGGTTTGGGATGATCAGCCATGCGGTTTGGAACCTCTGGATCCATACTGTTTCAATTCCTTGCTATGTGCAGGGGGATTTGCTATCCCCGCTCGGGCGTCAGGTCAGTCTACAGACTGGATGTTGTAATTACGAGACAAGTGTGCGGACGTGGCGGAACTGGTAGACGCGCAGCGTTGAGGTCGCTGTGGCCGTAAAGGCCGTGGAAGTTCGAGTCTTCTCGTCCGCACCAACTTTCTCATACTCAAGTAAAATTTGTGAAGGGTTGAGCCGACCGTTTTCTTGTCGGTTGAGAGAGCTTGAATTGGTTAGCAGTCCCTCCTTTCATAGTTTGTCAATACCGACACCGTATGCTCGAGCGATGCTTTATCCAGAGTGAAAAACTGCCGATGACTAAAGAGACCGATCTATATCAGCCCATAAAAGACTTCCTAGAAGATGCAGGCTATGAGGTTAAATCCGAAATTACCGGCTGTGATGTTGTAGGATGTAAACCGGATGTACCAATGGTCATCGTTGAGTTGAAGACGCGGTTTTCTCTGGACTTGATCCTTCAAGGAGTGGAAAGACAGGCGTTATCCGAAGATGTCTATTTGGCGGTCCGGACGCCGGAAACGCCAAGCAAACGGAAAAATTGGCGTAAGCGACGACGGCCACTTCTTACACTCTGCAAGAAGCTTGGGCTAGGGTTGCTCATGGTGGACCCTGAGACCGCCCACTCCGTTGAGGTGCTACTCGACCCCGCGCCTTATCGGCCGCGAAAAAACAGTCGCTTAAAGACGCGTTTAAAAAAGGAATTTTATGCCCGCGCTGGCGATCCAAATACCGGTGGCGTGTCTCGTTCTAAAATCATTACCGCTTACCGGCAGGACGCGCTCCGCTGTGCAGCCGCCCTGCAGTTCTCTTCTTCCCTCGCGTTAAAAATCATCAGAGACGTCACTGGCGTCGCGCGCGCGGCATCAATCCTTCAAAACAATCACTATGGCTGGTTCGAGCGTGTCTCCCGAGGCGTATACAAATTGACGGCAGACGGTCAGACCGCACTTCTGCAATATTCAGAGGCTGTTGCACAATTGAGGCCAGTCGCCGCCACGGCGCCTCCGACATCTTCCAAGGGGGAGCAGGGTCAGACAAGGTTTTGCTGAGCGTTTGATGCCTCAGTGTTTTGGGTTGGATTTACGGGCAGGGCGCTAATACCTTATGCTAAGATAGCTACAAGCAATTTGCTAAGGAGGAGTTCCGATGGACGTCCAAAATCTCTCGGTCGACGAAATGTCGAAATATGTGGCCCGCTTTAATGATTTAAGGGGATCTCAGGACTCTTACATTGACGACCATCTCCCGGGACATCAGCGCTTTAAAATTAATCTGAT
The DNA here is from genome assembly GCA_964000975.1 of uncultured Rhodospirillaceae bacterium. Lineage (GTDB taxonomy): Bacteria > Pseudomonadota > Alphaproteobacteria > Rhodospirillales > UBA2165 > TMED167. The sequence goes on from CAXFCV010000037.1 coordinate 3,309, forward strand.
TGGGATGGGTGTAGTGGAGGCGGCCCGCCCTGAGCTGATGCCAAACATTCCGTTGCCCGCCCATGGTTTCAATTTGGGCATGATTCAAGCGCAGCCGGGGAACGGCGCTGCATTGCATGCCCACGAAACCGAGGAGGTCTTTATGCCCCTGGTTGGGTCCTGGACCATTGTCTGGATGACGGAGGAAGGCGAAAAAGAGATTGTCTTGGATCCTTTTGACTCCATCAATATTCCGATCGGCGTATATCGTGGGTTCCGTTATGACGGAGAGGGAACGGGAACACTTCTGACCATTATCGGTGGTCCCGAAGCGGGCAAAGTGGATTGGCACCCAAAAGTGGTGGAGGCGGCCGCTCAAATCGGGCGGACCCGGAATGAAGATGGGGAACTGATGGTCTCGAAATAGATCAGCGCGTAATAGATTAATTTTTACTTTAA
>CAXFCV010000038.1:0-4924 GCA_964000975.1 uncultured Rhodospirillaceae bacterium
AAATCTGGCCTTAGCTGGCAGTTTTGGCGCGTGTTGGAAAAAACTAGGAATTTGCTCTATCCCGTGCGCGACGACTTTGACCGGGTTATTGAACGCTAGTTCTCCGATGCATCATCGTGCGGTAAGAGGGCGTAAAATGGTGCCGCTGGAGAGAATTGAACTCTCGACCTCACCCTTCTGCGGTTGTGGCCTTTCAGCCTGCGAGCTACGCTCGTTTTAACCGTTGGACTTTCTCTTGGCCTTAGAACTATCGTTCCGTAGGCCCCCACCGTCAAGTCTCTGCACGTTCCCCATTCTGGGGCTTCGCTCAGGATTGGCTTGGACGATTGTCGTTAGCTTTCCCTGAGTTTGATGGGTGTTCATCTCAGTCTTTCAACTGAGAGAGGCAATAATTACCAAGGGTGCGCTCTACCCCTGAGCTACAGCGGCACACTTTTGCTTTATATTCTATATTCGCCGACACGCAACAGCTTTGTGGCAGTTTGCAAACCTGCGTAACTTTTTTTATTAAACCAGGATGTGAGCTCAGTGCTACACCCGCGGTCGTTTAAGATTTTTCTGTGACAAAAAACCAATTAAAACCACCGGGTTAAATGGTAATGTTTTTACTGCTGAGAACTGGCCTGGTAGACTTGTTGAAGGCCCGGTGCGCTAGATGCTATCACTAGCCTTCTTGCATTCTTAAGCGCTAATTAGTAGTTCTTTCTTCAGCTACATAGACGGTAGACTTCTCTAAAAAGCTCTCCCAAAATAACCAAAGAGGTTACGAAGGTAGCGCCTCTCTCATCAAACGATCATAAATATAATTGAAATGATAAAAGGCCCGACGAACATACCGCCTGCTGAAACGGGAGCAAAAGTTGATGAGGCCGCCCAAAAAGAGGAGCGGCTAGCACGAGCGTTGCGTGAAAACTTAAAACGCCGTAAGGCGTTTAAAGAAAATGCCCCTGAGGGGGATGATGTGCCATAATATATTTGGGTCGAGATGCGAAGGGCACGGAACGGGGCGCCATGGAGAAGCTCTAATCCGCAGGCCTTATACAAATGACTCCTAATACAAAAGGGCATCCATGGACAGAATTCGGTTACGGGGCGGCAAACCGCTGGTTGGAACAATTTCGATCGGGGGGGCGAAAAACGCGGCACTGCCCCTGCTAGCAGCGTCTTTATTGACATCAAAAACGTTGCGTTTAAGCAATCTACCCCATTTGGCCGATATCACTACCATGGTGCATCTGCTAGCCGAACTTGGTGTCAGTGCAAGCATGGTTGGGGAAGTAACAAATGGCGGGCATGTTGCCCGGGCGATCTCTCTGTCGCCTACCGAGCCCAAGGACAAAACGGCCCCATATAATCTCGTGAGACGGATGAGAGCATCCGTACTCGTGCTGGGTCCCCTGTTGGCGCGCTGGGGAGAGGCTAGGGTCTCCCTGCCCGGTGGATGCGCTATTGGAACACGGCCAGTGGATTTGCATTTGGATGCTTTAAAGGTACTCGGTGCGGAAATTGAGCTAGAGAAGGGTTATATAAAAGCTATCGCTCGGCGAGGTCTGAAGGGAAATAAAGTGCATTTTCCATCGGTTTCTGTCGGGGCAACGGAAAACGTCCTCATGGCATCGGTATTGGCGGACGGCGAAACCATTATTTCAAACGCGGCCAGGGAACCGGAGGTGAGTGATCTCGCCCAATGTCTAATTGCAATGGGAGCAAAAATCTCAGGCGTGGGTACAGACACCTTGTATGTGAGAGGCGTTTCGCAACTGGATGGGGCGGAACATCGCGTAATTCCAGACCGAATTGAGACCGGAACCTATGCCGTTGCCTCGGCTATTACTGGAGGGGATATTCTCTTGGAGGGTAGCCACGTGGAGTTAATTGGGGCAGTCTCGGACACGTTATTGAAGGCCGGCGTGGAGATCACCAAAGAGGAAGCTGGAATCCGAGTTCGACGCCGCGAAGAACAAACACTGGGAACGGATGTCATGACCGACCCCTATCCCGGCTTCCCAACAGACATGCAGGCGCAATTAATGGCCCTCCTGTCCGTCTCAAAAGGTGCTTCCATGGTCACCGAGTCAATATTTGAGAATCGCTTTATGCATGTCCCAGAGTTATGCAGGATGGGGGCAGATATCAATGTCCACGGATCTTCGGCAATCATTCGGGGGGTCCCAGAGTTATCTGGCGCGCCGCTGATGGCGACCGACTTAAGAGCATCCGTCTCTCTTATTTTGGCGGGTCTGGCGGCAAGGGGAGAAACCATCGTCAATCGCGTTTATCATCTTGACCGAGGCTATGAGCGCGTGGAAGAAAAGCTCGCGGCCTGTGGCGCCGATATTGAGCGAATTGGCGAGGGCCAGGATTAAAGGACGAAACCGACTTATTCGCAAAATGTTACGTGACGTTCCGCCCCGCGACGTCATGACGATGGATGTCCTGGCCATCTCGCTGAAAACCCGTTAAGAGATCTCTTTTTCCTCGGAATTGGAGTAAATCCCGTGTTGGCCAATGATAAACTCATTCTTGCGCTGCCCAAAGGACGGATTTTGAAAGACGTAATGCCACTTGTTCACAAGGTAGGTATTAAGCCAGAAGCGGCATTCAATGATCCTGACGCGCGTCAACTGAGTTTTGCCACCAACGATCCAGGACTCGAGGTTATAAGAGTGCGTGGCATCGACATGGCCACCCTTTTGTCGTTTGGCGCGGCCCATTTTGGTGTTGCCGGCGCGGATGTCCTGATGGAGTTCGATTCCCGCGAAATTTATGCGCCTCTCGACTTGAAAATCGGGTATTGCCGGATGGTCGTGGCGCAGCCTCAGGATCTCGCCCAAGAGGACAATCCCGCCCGCTGGAGCCACATACGTGTCGCGACGAAGTATCCAGAGATTACAAAACGTCACTTTGCCCAAAGAGGGGTCCAGGCGGAATGCATCAAGTTGAACGGCGCCATTGAAATCGCACCGTCTCTGGGACTTTGTAGACGGATTGTCGATCTTGTTTCGACCGGGTCCACCTTGAGGGCAAACGGCCTCATTGAAGTGGAGGAGATAGCCACCATTACGTCACGGTTGGCGGTTAATCGAACAGCGATGAAAACCAGGCCCCAGCAATTGACCGGATGGATCGAACGTTTTAGAGAGGTTGTCCATGACCTTCCGGGCTGACAATCGAAATCCCGGCTTTGATGAGCAGCTGAAGGCATTCTTGGACCAGAAAAGAGAGAGCGTCGTGGATGTTTCCGGCGTGGTTTCGTCTATCATTGATCGGATTCGGGAAGAGGGCGATACGGCCCTGTTTAAGCTGACAAAAGAACTTGATGGCCATGATATTGACGCAGATACGATACGGGTAAGCCGTTCCGAAATTGAAGAAGCCCTGAGTGTCTGTAAAAATGCAACGCTTGACGCCCTGGGGATCGCAGCCGATCGTATTCGTGCATTTCACGAAAAACAGGTCCCGTCTAGTCTTGAATATACCGACGATGCAGGGGTCAAGCTGGGCTATCGTTGGTCACCCGTCCAGGCGGCGGGGCTTTATGTGCCGGGCGGTACGGCTTCCTATCCGTCGTCCGTTTTGATGAACGCCCTTCCGGCTAAGGTGGCGGGCGTTGACCGTATCGCCATGGTGGTTCCGGCATCGGATGGCACACTCAATCCGTATATTCTTGCGGCTGCCCATATTGCTGGTGTGAGCGAAATTTATAGGATTGGAGGAGCCCAAGCCGTCGCTGCGTTGGCATACGGTACCGAGAGTGTGACCCCAGTGAATGTTATCGTGGGGCCGGGTAATATCTATGTGGCAACGGCGAAACGGCATGTCTATGGCCAAGTGGGAATTGATATGATTGCTGGCCCTTCCGAGATTCTGGTGCTGGCGGATGGCCAGAATAAGCCAACCTGGATCGCTGCTGATCTCCTCTCGCAAGCTGAGCATGATACCAATGCCCAATGCATCTTAATTACAAACGATACAGTTTTCGCCGACGCTGTTTGCAAAGCTGTTGAAAGCCATTTGGAGACACTACCGCGCGCGGATATTGCGAGGAAAAGCTGGAGTTCCTTCGGTGCGGTCATCGTTGTAAGGGAGATAAACGAAGCGCTTCCCATCATAGATTTCATTGCGCCGGAGCACCTTGAACTCGCTGTGGAAGACCCGGAGGCACTAGCCGCCAAAATCCATAACGCGGGCGCAATATTTCTCGGCCGGCATACGCCCGAGGCACTTGGCGACTATATTGCTGGTCCCAATCACGTGCTTCCGACCGACCGAAGCGCGAAGTTTTCGTCGGGTCTTGGCGTGCTAAATTTTATGAAAAGAACGTCTTTGATTGGCGCGTCTCGGGAGTCTCTCCGAAAAATTGGACCCGCGGCCGTAAAATTGGCTGAAGCAGAGGGGCTCGGCGCGCATGCGACGTCTGTATCTATCAGGTTGGCGTCGAACTCGGATGAGTAGCCAGTATGGACGAAAAGAAATGCATTGTTAATGTCTTTTTGGATCATCTGACTGTGGTGCGCCGGCACCCGGAGGTTGACCACGACCGCGCCGTTGCCATTTTCGATCTGTTGGAAGAGAATTTCTTCGAGCTAGTTGACGGGCCGAGCGGGCCCTACAATCTTCACTTAAGCGTAGAAGAAAACCGGCTTCTTTTTGGCGTTTGCAATGAAGCTGATTATTCGGTGGGAGAATTTAGCTTACCCATTTCAAATTTCAGATCTATCATCAGAGACTATTTTGTGGTCTGCGACAGCTACTACGATGCCATTAAAACTGCAACTCCAGCCCGGATTGAGGCCATCGATATGGGGCGCAGGGGACTTCACAACGACGGGTCTCAGGCGCTTCAAGACAGACTAGCACCTCATGTCAAAATTGATTTTGATACGGCGCGGCGCTTGTTCACGCTTATCTGTGTTTTACATCA
>CAXFCV010000039.1:0-6376 GCA_964000975.1 uncultured Rhodospirillaceae bacterium
AAGAAGCAAGAAGCAAGAAGCAAGAAGCAAAAAGCAAGAATCAAGAATCAAGAAGCAAGAAGCAAGAAGCAAGAAGCAAGAAGCAAGAAGCAAGAAGCAAGAAGGGTGGGGAGGGAAAAGGACGTATGGCAGCATGAAAATCTATCAGTTTTCTGTTGGGATTACATTTTCCTGGGGCGCCGCTCACGCGCGCCGCACAAAAAGAGCCTTAGCCCAAGGGTGCGGCTAATTTGGGCTATTACCGACCGATATGTCGGTAAACCCGCACCTGAAATATGGGCCAAAATTCGGAAACCCTAACTGGTTCGATAAAATATAATAAAAAAATGGGGTGCGCCGGTTATGCAGAGGCTGGCAGGCCTGCTCCGGAACGCACCCCCAGTTCACCAGGGAGGAACTCGTTTCTTCTCCTACATCCGCTGGGTTTAAAAATGGGACACGTCGAACGGCAAAGATATTTTGGAGACGACGTACCGTACCCTCATCTACCCAGGAGGAGAGAAATTCTGCTAAATCACATTACGAACATCCGCTCGTGGCGCCGCAGGTCAGACATTTCATGCAGGTGCCGTTACGCACAAGCGTGAAATTGCCGCATTCCGTGCAGGCGTCGCCCTCATATCCTTTCATTCTGGCCTCTCGGACAGCGTCCATTTGGTCATTAACGGCAGACACCATGGATGCAGCCAATGGTAAACTCTCTAAACTTGTCTCACCCGCGCTTCCGGCCGCTCCAGTACTGGTGGACATGTCTGTACTCGCCTTCATTTGCACTTCACCGTCACCTGTCCGACCGCCATTCATAACTATTAAATTGCTGCGCATGTAACCTTGACTGGCATAGCGCTCCACAGCGCCCAGAGCCTCCTGTGTCGCTCCTGCGACGAATTCGTCGTCTTCCGTCCCACGACCGACTGTGTCGGGTGTCAGGTCTTCCGGGTGCACATGTGCGAGGTCATTGCGACCCAGATAGGACACCGCCAATTCACGGAAAATGTAATCGAGAATAGACGTCGCCATCTTGATTGAGTCATTGCCTTCCACCATGCCAGAGGGCTCAAATCGGGTGAAGGTGAAAGCCTCTACGAACTCTTCCATGGGGACGCCATATTGCAGAGCAATGGAAATAGCGATGGCGAAGTTATTCATGAGTGAGCGGAAGGCGGCCCCTTCCTTATGCATGTCGATGAAAATTTCGCCGGCCCGGCCATCTTCATATTCACCCGTCCGCAGATAGACCTTATGGCCGCCAACGGTCGCTTTTTGGGTATATCCTTTACGGCGATCAGGTAGGCGTGAGCGACGCGCCATGAAGCGTTCAATAACTCTCTCAGCCACAATTCCAGCGCGTGCCGCAGCGGGTTGCTCAGCAATGGTCTCCAGAAGTGTCTCCTCCGCATCTGCATCGTCAACTAATTGCGCGTTCAGCGGTTGCGAGAGTTTTGACCCATCTCGGTAAAGCGCATTAGCTTTTAGGCCCAGCTTCCAAGAGAGCATATAGGCATCTTTGCACTCTTGGACCGATGCCGAGTTGGGCATGTTTATGGTCTTGGAGATGGAGCCTGAAATAAACGGCTGAGCTGCTGCCAGCATACGAATGTGGCTCTCTACCGACAGAAAACGCTTGCCTTCTCGGCCACACGGATTGGCACAATCAAATATTGGGAGATGCTCGTCGCGAAGGTGGGGGGCACCTTCAAGGGTCATCGAGCCGCAAACATAATTGTTAGCCTGGGCTATCTCCTCCAACGTAAATCCAAGCTCTCTCAGCATGTCAAAGGACAAGTCATCCAATTGACCACCGGTCAATCCCAGTTTTTCCGAGCAAAAGTCGGTGCCTAGGGTCCATTTGTTGAATACAAATTTGATGTCAAAGGCGTCTTTGAGGGCTGCCTCAAGGATACCAATAGTGTCAGTATCGAAGCCTTTAGCCCTTAGAGACTCATGATTAATCTTGGGCGCGTTCTCCAGAGTGCCGCGACCTACTGCGTAATTGATCATATCCTCAATCTGGTCGTCGCCGTAGCCCAATTTTTTCAGTGCGACTGGAACTGTCTGATTGATAATCTTAAAATAACCCCCACCAGCTAATTTTTTAAATTTCACCAAGGCAAAATCAGGTTCAATGCCCGTAGTATCGCAATCCATAACCAGACCGATGGTACCCGTCGGGGCGATGACTGTCGTTTGTGCGTTGCGGTAACCGTGTTGTTCTCCGATGATAACGGCGTCATCCCAGGCCGTCCGGGCGGCCGCAATGATGTCGTCGGCGTCTCCTGTCTCTAAGTTTTTTAATGGCACGGGATTGATGGATAGCTTTTCATAGCCCGTATCTTCTCCATGTGCCGCTAGCCGGTGGTTGCGCATTACCTTCAGCATGGGCTCTTCGTTTTCAGAGTATCCTGGAAAGCTACCTAGTATTTCGGCCATCTCAGCCGATGTTTTGTAGCAGATGCCTGTCATAAGCGCGGTAATAGAGGCGCAAATGGCGCGGCCTTCAGTGGAGTCATAGGGAATGCCCATGGCCATCAAAAGGCCGCCGATGTTAGCATAGCCCAACCCCAAGGTTCTATAACGATAGGACAGCTTGGCGATTTCTGGGGAGGGGAACTGGGCCATCATCACTGCAATTTCGAGATTGATGGTCCAGAGCCGGACGGCGTAGGTAAAGGCCGCAATATCAAAACTGCCGTCTTCCCGCTGGAAGGTCATCAAGTTGAGAGAGGCAAGATTACAGGCAGTGTTGTCTAAGAACATGTATTCGGAGCACGGGTTCGATCCGTAAATCCGATCCGTGTTCAGACAGGTGTGCCAGTCGTTGATGGTGGTGTCGTACTGGAGCCCCGGGTCGGCGCAGGCCCATGCCGCCTCACCAATCATTTCCCACAGGTCCCGCGCTTTCATGGTTGAGGCCGTTTCACCGTCTGTCCTGCGCACAAGATTCCAGTCTCTATCTGCTTCGACAGCCTCGAGAAACTCATCCGTCACGCGAACAGTGTTGTTGGAATTTTGCCCGGAGACGGTAAGATAAGCCTCCGAGTCCCAATCGGTGTCAAAGACCGGGAATTCGATTTGGGAGTAGCCTTGGCGGGCATAATCAATGCAGCGCTGTATGTAGTTTTCTGGCAACATGGTTTTGCGCGCCCTGACAATAGCTTTCTTGAGCGTTTTGTTCTTTTTAGGATCGAACCGGTCTTCTGCGTCAGCATCATGACAGGCTTCAATCACCTCGTTCAGATATTTCTCCGCCGTTTTGGAGCCGGCGACGAGCGCCGCGACTTTTTGTTCTTCCCGTACTTTCCAAGTCACAAACTTTTCGATGTCAGGATGATCTGCGTCCAAGATCACCATTTTGGCCGCACGCCGCGTTGTGCCGCCAGATTTAATGGCACCCGCTGCACGGTCACCGATGCGAAGAAAACTCATCACACCAGATGATTTGCCGCCTCCAGAGAGCGGTTCGTTCTCGCCTCTCAGGGCGGAAAAGTTCGTTCCCGTGCCGGACCCGTATTTGAACAATCGGGCTTCGCGAACCCACAGGTCCATTATGCCACCGTCGTTCACCAAATTATCGCCAATGCTTTGGATGAAGCATGCGTGCGGCTGTGGATGTTCGTAGGCCGAAGATGACTTTTTGAGTTTGCCGGTTTGGAAATCGACATAGTGATGGCCTTGAGACGGGCCATCAATGCCATAGGCCCAGTGCAGGCCTGTGTTAAACCATTGAGGAGAGTTTGGTGCGCACATTTGCTGGCACAGCATATGTATCATTTCGTCATAATACGCTTGAGCGTCGGCTTCCGAGTCGAAATAGCCGCCTTTCCAGCCCCAATAGGTCCAGCAACCTGCCAACCGGTTGAACACTTGTTTTGCGGATGTTTCACCTACATAGCGTTCTTCCGCGGGCAGATCTTTAAGGGCGTCAGCATCCGGAACACTACGCCAAAGCCAAGAGGGAACTTCATTTTCCTCGACCGTTTTAAGTTTTGCAGGAATTCCAGCTTTTCGAAAATATTTTTGCGCTAAAACGTCGCATGCAACTTGGGACCAACTCGCCGGTACTTCTATGGCGTCATGTTTGAAGACCAGAGAGCCGTCGGGATTTTTGATCTCGCTTGAAGTTTCCCGGAAATTCGTTTTTCCAAAAGCGCCTGATTTTTGTGTAGTAAAATAACGCTGTACTCTCATGCATCCCCCGATGAATGATCCCGGGGATCACCTAACTGGCTGGCACCTCCTGCCAAACCGAGAACCCCAGGACGGACTTGATATTACAGAGCTGCTACATATTGTGTCGTGGCAGCATAGATCACTACCATGTGTAGACCAGCCGTGGATTAGAGTCAAAATCGCGACTAGATGTGGCGTTCAAAACTTGCATTTACACAAAATATTGTAGTAAAATTAAGGCTTTAGGTAATTTACCTTCAAACCGAAATCTAAAAGGGTTCCTGGGGATAAAAACGCTGGTATAATTTGTCCATAAAAAACAGTTACTTAGAGGTATTTATTCACACATTATCCGCGTTTTATCCCTAATTTCGGGCAGTGGGACGGAATTTGATTCGGTTGTGGTTTACTTTTTGTTCAGTGGGTATTGTTTGTTTATCTGTAAAATCGCTCTCTTGAAAACGGTAGACCATGTACCTGGTACGTCTTGCCGTATCATTTCCAGCGAAGGATACCAGGGTGCCGGCCCATCTCCGTTGCCCCAGCGCCAATCTGCCGCATATGGTAGGAGCACAATTCCGGGTTTGTCCAAGGCACCGCAAAGATGAGCTATGGCTGTGTCTACAGTGACGATAAGGTCCATTTTCAGAATTTCATGCGCTGTCTCGAGAAACGTGTTCAATGGTAGGTCTGGTTGGTCAAAGAGTGCCTCACTCGGCTCTGCTTCCGTTTCGCCACTAGACATTCCAGTTTGCAGGGAAACTACTCGTACACCCTTCAGTTCCGTGATTGGTTGAAAGGCCTCAGCAGGGCAACTGCGGTTCCGATAGGGGTCTTCCTCGTGTCTCGGTCGGCCAGCCCAGCATACACCTATTCGGATTCCACCGTCTTCCTCATATGTGCGTGCGGTGGATTCGAGCGAGGGGTGGGGGAGGGGCAGGGCCAGGTATGCGCCGGCGCTACGGACCAAGTGGCCAGTCGGATCCAGAAGTGATGGCAAATTTGCCAATGGCGCCTGGATATCGGCTGAGGGAAGGCCTTTATCGAGCGAGATGACTTCGTCTGCCCATGGCAATCCCACCAACAGTGAGACCAGTTCCGCTTGAACAGCGAGAGTTATAATGCCGCCTGCCTTGGGGATCAGAGAGCCAAACCGGACGAATTGAAGGGTGTCGCCAAATCCCTGCTCGGCATGAAGAAGTAACTGTCGGTCCCCCAAGCACGAACCGTCCCAGCGGGGCATGGCCAGTTGGCGTGGGGTGAGATCATTGTCCGAGTTCCTCCAGCGCCAGTCATATTCCCGCCATCCTTCTTCAAACTTTTCCTCATGTAGCAACGACAATGCGAGGTTTTCATGAGCACCGGCGAAACCCGGTGATAACTCTGTGGCATGGCGAAACTGAGCGGAGGCCGATTTCCAGTCGCGCTGAACATACGAAGCGACTCCCAGGGCGTTTGCCGCCGATGCTGTTCGCGGGGCCTGCTCTAAAAGGCGCTGCGCGTCTACCGGGCGCCCCAGGGCAAGAAAGGTGTTGGCAAGGTTTAGAGCAATGTCTCCGTCCTCTGGCGAGAATATTAAGGCTTTTTCGAGACAATCTAGGGCCGCAGCGTAATGTCCCTGGCTTTCAAGGAGCCTGCCCAGGTTGTTCAGAGCGCCAGGGTAGTCCGGTTTGAGAACCAATGCCTGCCGATACATGTCCTCAGCCTCTGCCAAATATCCCGCTTTTTCAAACGAAAGCCCTAAGGAAAAAGCTAGGGTGGAATGGTCTGGTGATAATTCGAACGCGATTTTGGATCGTCTTAAGGCTTCTTCCGGTCTGTTGAGTTTTCTAAGCGCCATTGCAAGGTTATGGTGCGCTGCCGCCTGTTTAGGATCTTCCAAAACCAATCGTTCATAAAAGGCGACGTCACTCTCTAGGCCAGCCTGGCGCCGTCGTTCTTCGGCATCGTTGAATGGGGAATTGGGAAGAGGCGCCATTGGCATCAGTTCGATATAAGTACCATATTCATTGCTTGGTAACACAAATCTCGGTATAGCAACTTACGTTCAAACTGCGAACCTGCAACTTTGAGTCAACCATAATGAGTTTGGGAACCTGGATATATACACTAATAAACGGAGCCATCGTCGGTAAAGACGAATTTGGTAACAAATACTATCGGGGCAAGGGCCGGAAGTTGAACGGCCGTGAACGACGGTGGGTTG